>JASGDR010000087.1:0-11445 GCA_047607095.1 Caulobacter sp. | reverse complement strand
GAAGCCTTCCTCGACGTCCTGGCGGTTCCAGGCCACCCGGATGCCCTTGCCGCCGCCGCCGGCCGAGGCCTTGATCATCACCGGATAGCCGATGGTCTCGGCGACGCGGACAGCATCCACCACATCAGGAATCTCGCCGATATGGCCGGGCACGCAACTGACGCCCGCGGCCGCCGCGAACTTCTTGCTCTCGATCTTGTCGCCCATGGCGCTGATCGCGCCGGGGTTGGGACCGATGAAGACGATCCCCTCGTCGGCGCACCTCTGGGCGAACTCGGCCTTCTCCGACAGGAACCCGAAGCCCGGATGCACGGCCTGCGCGCCGGTCTGCTTGCAGGCGGCGATGATCCTGTCGGCGACCAGATAGCTCTGCGCGGCCGGCGAGGCCCCGATGTGCACCGCCTCGTCGGCCATCTCCACCGCCAGGCTGTCGGCGTCGGCGTCCGAGTAGACCACCACCGTCGCGATCCCCAGCCGCCGACACGTCTTGATCACCCGCACCGCGATCTCGCCCCGGTTGGCGATCAGGATCTTCTTGAACATCGGCCCATCCCTGCGCGGCTTTTCGCCTTGTCCTAGGCGTATCAGGCCAAGGCCGGTTTGCAACGCGGACGGGTCGCGCTAAAAGCGTCGCAGGAACCATGACACCGGTTTCCAATAAGAACGACATTGGGAGTGACGCGTGGTGAAGCAGGCGCTTTTTCTGGCCTCCGCCTTTTCGGTCATCGCCGCGGCCGGCGCGGCCGCCGCAGCAGCGGGACCCGAGCCCGCCCTCCTCTTCCACGTTTCCGGCGACAAGGGCCTGAAAGCCGACTACGCGGCCGGCGACGCCGTTCCCAACTTCGCCGACAAGGTCGCGGTGATCCCGACCGGCAGGGCCGGCCCCGCCCTTTCGGCCCAGGACGACGGGATCCTGGCCTGGAACGCGCCGGGCAACATCCAGGCCCAGCGAGGGACGCTGTCGTTCTTCTGGCGCTCGGGCTATCCGGTCGGCGTCGCGCCCTTCGTGATCTTCCGCGTCGGCTACGCCGACCACACCAGCTGGGACATGGCGTTCCTGCGCATCGACTGGAACGGCCACGGCTTCGACGCCTTCGTCACCGACAACGGGCTGGCCCGCACCCGCGTCTCGTTCAAACTGGACAAGCCGCCCGCCGTCGACGCCTGGACGCATCTGGCCTTCACCTGGGACGAACAGACCGGCGTGCAGCTCTATGTCGACGGCAAGCCGGTCGCCAGGAAGGACGCCAAGCGGGTCTATGACGCCGGCCTCGACCAGTTCGGGATCGCCGGCCGGGTGATCGCCCCGCACCAGGTGCAGAGCCGCTACAACTTCCTGCGCGGCGGCGACCTGGACGAAATCCGCGTCTACGACCGCGCCCTGGATGCAGCCGGCGTCGCCGCCCTGGCCCGCAACGAAAGCCCCGCGGCCGCGGCTCCGGTCCCGACGCTGGACGATCCGGCCGTGCACGCGGCCTGGAAGCTGCGCTACGGCTGGACCGGCGAGGCCCCGCCCCTGCTGACCGATCCGTCCACCCGCATCCGCAAGGTCGAGTTCGCCGACGCCAAGGACATCAAGGAATGGATGTGGCGGGCCAACGACGGCATCCCCGAGACCACCTGGCCCGGCGTCTACAACCGCTCGCGCCTGGAAGGCCGCGACGACTATTTCCAGCTGCCCGACTGGAACACCTACGTCGAAGGCGGCAAGGCCCTGACCCTGGCCCTGCCCGACGAGCCGATCAGCCGCCTGGAAATCCAGGGGCCGGCCTATGGCGACCTGACCTGGGCGGCGAAGCCCGGCGACAAGGGCGCGAAGGTGGGCATACGCCCCAAGGGCCTCTACCGCTCGATCACCACCCTGGCCCAGCCGCTGAAGGGCGGGGTGCTGACCTTCACCAACACCGACCAGGAAACCCCGATCCAGGAGATCTGGGCCTATGACGTCTCGCCCGGCAAGGAGCCCGACGGCGTCTTCAAGATGACCTACACCGTCCGCGCCGACGTCGCGCCGGACTACCTGAACCTGGCCGACCTCAACGCCTATGTCGCCGGACGCCACCCGGCCGGCGAGCGCGCCACCGTGGTCGCCCTGCCGGACGGCGCCCCGCAGCGCAAGCGTCCGGCCGCCGATCTCGGCGACCCCAAAGCCGTCGGGGGCCTGCCGATCGTCCACGTGATGATCCCGTCGGGCTTCGGCGACGCCCCCGCCGCGCAGCCGCTGGCCCGCAACTGGGCCTATGGCTGGGAGAACGCCCGCGACGGCCTGGACGGAATCGCCCTCGACATCCCCGCCCTGCCCGGCGCCGCGGGAACGACGATCCCGCTGAACATCCAGGTCAAGGACCCGATCTGGCCGGGCCGAAACATGATCGACGTCTCGGTCTCGGTGAAGGCCGGCGAGGCCCGCACCTTGTGGCTAGACCTGCGCGACCGCATCCTGACCGCCGACAGCCTGTACCTGACCATCGCGGCCGACAGCGCCGAGTTCGGCCCCAGGGCGCTGGACGGCGCCAAGATCCGCCTGGTCTTCAAGGCACGCGAGGAGGCCAAGGCCGAGCACGTGGCTGACCGCTTCAACCAGGTGAAGGACAACTGGGCCTTCCTGGTGGAGGAACACACGACCTCGAAGCGCCAGGGGCTCTATCGCCGCCTCTACGCCGACATCTCCGACCTGCTGCGCGTCGATCCCGACCACAAGGAAGGCCGCGAATACTGGGGCGACATCACCTACGGCAGCCAGGGATGGCCGGCCTTCGACCAGCCCAAGGCGCCGGATGGCGTTCCGCTGTGGGCCTTCCGCCAGACCGAAGACCTCAAGCGGGTCGCCAAGTTCGTCAACTGGTGGATCGACGAGCGCCAGGTTCCCTATGGCGACTTCGGCGGGGGGCTGTCGGACGACACCGATCTCCTGCAGCAGTGGCCGGGCCTGGCCTTGATGGGCGTCGATCCCGACAAGGTGCGCGACTCGCTGAACCGCCTGACCGACGCGGTCTATCGCAACGGCATGTTCACGAACGGCCTGTCGACCATCGCCACCGACGAACTGCACGCCTACGAGGAAGGCATCAACTCCAACAGCGAGGCGATGTATCTCGACTACGGCGACCCGCTGGCCGTCGAGCGGCTGTTCACGACGGTGAAGGCGCTGCCGACCATCATCGACAGGAACCCGGCCGGCCACGTCCACTTCAACACCAACTGGTACAGCGGCTCGATCTCGTACCGCGAAGGCCCGTGGGAGTGGCAAAAGCCCTATTCGTTCGGCGTCGTGCACCCGGCGATCCTGATCGGCGACTACAACCGCGACCCGACCGCCCGCGACATCGTGCTGGGCCTGGCCGACGGCTATCTGGCCCACGCCAAGGCGGACGGCTCCTATCCCAACGAGATCAACTGGCGCACAGACGCCGAGCGCGGCGGCACGGTGCTGCAGGGTTCCGGCGCCGGCGGGCCGTTCCAGATCTTCTGGCAGGCGTGGCGCTGGACGGGCGACGCCAAGTACCTGGCGCCGATCCAGTGGCGGATCGGCAAGAACGGGATCAAGTCGCTCAACGATCTCAACGACAACGCCCTGTCGATGCTGAACCTCGGCGAGGCCAGTAAGGACGCCGTCGTCAAGTCGGCCGCCAAGGGCGGGGCCATGGAGCGTTTCACCGCCTGGAGCCTGACCGGCGACAAGACCTGGCTCGAAAAGGCCTATGCCGACGAGATCCAGTGGGCCGACCAGCACATGTACATGCACACAGAAGGCCACTGGTGGTCGGACCGGGTGGAGATCCCCTCCGACGTGCTGCAGCGCTCGCGCCTGGGCGGCGTCGCCAACAAGCGCGGCCAGATGACCCCGGGCCACCTGGTCAGCTGGCGCTTCGAAGACGGGGCGAAGGGCGAGGACGTCGCGATCCTGGTCAAGGACGGCTCGGCCAAGGCCTTCAAGGTCGTGGCCTACAACCTGTCGGACAAGCCGGTGACGGCGGTGATGACCGGCTGGTCCGTCGCGCCCGGCCGGTGGACGCTGACGCAAGGGATCGACACCGGCGACGACGACGCCATCGACGGCGCGGGCGAGACGCGCCAGGTCGCCTTCGAGCGCACCAAGGGCGTGACCATCGTGCTGCCGCCCGGCCGGACGAGCGTCATCGACATGGCCCTGGCTAGCCCGGGCGACGATCCCTCGCAGCGGGCCGACCTCGGCATCGGCCGCGGCGACGTGACGGTGAAGGGCTCGGCGGTCACGGCCAAGGTCCATAGCCTGGGCGCGCTGGACGCCAAGGCCTCGCGGCTGGAGCTGGTCGACGCCGCGGGCAAGGTGCTGGCCTCGACGGCCGTACCGGCCCTGGCCGCGCCGAAGGATCTGACGCCCAAGACCTTCACCGCCAGACTGAAGATCCCGACCGGCGCCAAGCCGTCCGAACTGCGGCTGCGGATCGCGACGGAGCAGCCGCAGATCACGGCCCTCAACGACGAAGTGAAGCTGCCATGAGCCTCGCCGTCGTGTTCGCGGCGGGCGGCCTGGACCAGGGCCGCGGCCTGACCCTGAAGGAAGCCAAGGCCGCCGCGTCCGCCGCCGAGATCACGGCGCTGAGAAACGGCTGGGCGGTCGTCATCACCGTGATCGATCGGGACGGCGAAACCGTGCTGTCCTGGCGGATGGACGACGCTTGCCACGCGGCGCCCGGCGTCGCCCGCCAGCAGGCCGAGGCCGCCGTCGGCCTGAGACGGCCGACGCCCGCCATCGAGGGCGGCGAGCTGCTCGTCGTCGACGGCCAGGTGGTCGGCGCGATCGGGATATCGGGCGCCGCGCCGACGCAGAACGGGCTGGTCGCCCGCGCCGGCGCGGCGGCGCTCGGCTAGGCGCCGAACTCCCGCGCGAACATGGCCAGATAGCCCTCGAGGCGCTCCGAAGCCTCCGGCGCGACCAGGCGCGTCACCTCGGCCGAGAAGGTCATCGGCGCGGAGCCTGGGGCGGTGACGATCCTGCCGTCCACCACCGCTCGGGGGCTTTCGACATAGCCCTCGGCGCCGGCGTAGCCCGGGGCCTGCTCGGCCAGCCAGTCCTTGCCGTTGGAGGTATGGGCCTTGCCGGCCAGCAGGCCGGCCTTGGCCAGGGCGATGGTCGCGCCGCAGACGCCGGCGACGATCTTGCCGTCGGCGTGGGCCTGGCGCAGCAACCCGAACAGGGCGTCGTTCTGGTAGCCCTGCCAGGCGTCCGAGCCGATCAGCAGGAAGACGTCGGCGTCGGACAGCACCGGATCGTCGAACCGGTAGTCGGCCGCGGCCAGGATTCCACCGATCGAGGTCTCGGGATTCCCGGTCGGGGTGGCGATCTCGATCTGGACGCCGAAATATTCGCGCAGGGAGGCCAGCACCGGGCCGGCTTCCCAGTCGGCCCAGCCGGGCTGGAGAAAGGCGACGGCGACGGTCATCAGCGCAGCTTCACGGCGGTGCCGGCGGCGGTGACCATCAGCATGCCGTTGTCGGCGCCGAGGGCCTCGTAGTCGAGATCCACCCCCACCACCGCGTCGGCGCCCAGGCGGCGAGCCTCGTCGATCATTTCCTGAAGGGCGATGTCGCGCGCCTCGCGCAGGGCCTTCTCGTAGCCCCCGGCGCGGCCGCCGATGATGTTGGTGATGCCGGCGAACAGGTCGCGGAAGATGTGCGCGCCGATGATCGCCTCGCCGGAAACGACGCCCAGGGTGGCCACGGTCTCGCGCTCGGCGACGTAAGGTGTGGTCGAGGTGATCATGCGTCTTCCGTCCCTTGATGCGGCCCGCCCTACCGGCGGACCGTGCGAAACCCTAGATTGGCATCCATGACCCAAGCCGCCACCCTTTCCTCCACAGGTTTCGACCTGACGCCGCCCACCGAACCCGAGCGCGAACGCCTGGAAGGCGACCTCACCGCCGAAGAGGCGCGCGTCCTGCTGCATCACGGCACCGAAGCGCCGTTCTGCGGCGGCCTGCTCGGCGAGAAGAGCCCGGGCGTCTATTGCTGCAGGCTGTGCGGCCTGCCGCTCTTCAAGCACGAGACCAAGTTCGAGAGCGGCACCGGCTGGCCCAGCTTCTACGCGCCGTTCGACGAGGAGCACGTCAAGGGCGTGCGCGACACCTCCTACGGCATGGTGCGCATCGAGACCCGGTGCGCCCGCTGCGACAGCCACCAGGGCCACGTCTTCCCCGACGGCCCGGCGCCGACCCGGCTGCGCTACTGCATCAATTCGGTGTCGCTGCAGTTCGTCGTCGACGGCCAGCCGCTGCCCGATCCGCTGCATCGCGGTGATCGGCTACCCTGACCGCGTCGCGGCCTCCGCGGCGGAAGTTCGACCCGTGGTGGAAAAAATGGGTTGTCGCACACAACTATAAAGAGCACATTCGTATTTAACGCCGATAGGTCGGCGAATCGCTCGGGCGACGCCCTTCCGGACGGCCGCCCGAACCGCCCGCGCGCAACCTCCGGCAGGGTTGCGGCGCTTCATGGCGGACGCGTCGGGAGGGGGCCCCTTCCCCCCAACCTCCTCCCGACGCGAACCCCTAGATCAACGGATCAGGACGAGGCCGCGGGGCCGTAGGCGACGTAGCCTCGCTCGACCATCCGGCGCAGCGCCTCATAGGCCGCCGAAAGCTCGTCATAGGCCGTGCGCAGAGCCGCCAGCTTTTCAACCTCGGCGGCCTCGGGCTGCCGGCCGGACTGGCCGATCGCCAGCGCCGCCGCGGCCCAACGGGCGCGTGCCTGCGCCGTGCTGACGGCGAGTTTCTGGAAGTGCCCGGCGTCGAGCCGCCCCAGGGCCTGGGCCATGATCTCGCGATTGGAGACGAAGGCGGTGTAGTCGATCTGCTCGAGGTGCCCGCGCAGCCTGCGCTGCTCCTGGGGATCGATATCCTGGGGTTCGAAATGATCGCTGAACCGCCGGGTGCTGGACGTGACAGTGGACGACATGACGGCCTCCCTGACCGCATCGTTCTTGCCGGGAGTCTGCGCCTTCGCCCTTAAGCGCTGGTTACCCGTCAATCGGGCGTGAACAGCCCCTGCAACCCGACGATCATGGCGATGATCCCGAAGATCGCCAAGACCAGCCCCGCCCCCCGCGAACCGCTGGCGGGCAGATCGCCGCCGCCGAGGCGCCGGGCCAGCGCGCCGGCTCTCAGGCGATCCCACAGCAGCAGGGTTCCCACCGCCAGGCCGACGATCTCGAAATGGAAGACGTGCGGCCCCGAGATCAGGTGAGCGATCAGGAAATAGCCGCCGCAGGCCATGGCGACGACCCCGACGATCCAGCCGAAAGGCGCCAGCATGCCGGCCAGCCGCGCCAGATCGTCTCCCGCACGCGGCAGGAGAACCAGCAGGCCGACGGCCAGCAGAAAGCCGCCGAGGAGATTGCAGAGATCGAGCAGCAGTTCGAGCATGGAGACGGAATGCGATCCCGCTCTCGACCGTTCCCACTCTCCGCGAAGGGGAGCGCGCGGACAAACAACCTCAAGACTTGTAATTTTACGATCGTAGACTAGCCTTCGAACTTCACTGGAGGTTCGTCATGCGTTTCGCCGTCGCGTTCACCGCCCTGCTCCTGGTCGCCACGCCCCTCGCGCAGGCCGCAAGCGCAGCCCCGGCCGTCGCCGAAGCCCAGGCCGACAAGGACCGCAAGATCGTCCAGAAGGCGATGAACTCCAACGACCTCAAGACGATCCGGGCCATGGTTCCGGCGCTGGAGGACGTGGCCTCGCGCACGCCCTCGTCCTACCCCCTGGTCGAACAGAAGGACGGTTTCATCGTCGTCCGCGCCACCTCTCCGGACCAGGGCATGGTCCCCAGCCTGATCGCCGGCATGACAGGCAAGGGCGACAAGCCGAACGCGTCCTCGCGGGTCGACATCGAGTACAACACCTACGGCACGGCGCTCTTCCTGCTCGGCTCGGCCGCCGTCGAGGCCCGCGACATGAAGAAGGCCGCCTACTGGCTCGACAAGGGCCTGGCCCTGCAGCCCGACAACCTGATGCTCGTCACCGAGAAGGGCATGGTGCTGACGGTCCAGCGGCGGCACGCCGACGCCCTGGCGCTCTATGACGCGACCTTCGAAAACGCCAGCGGCGTGCTGCTCGGCGACCAGCAGGGAAAAGCCCGCCTGCTGCGGGCCAAGGGCTTTTCTCTGATCGAACTCAATCGCCTGGAAGAGGCCGAAGCCGCCTACAGGGCGTCTCTGGAAATCGAGCCCGACCATGGCGGGGCCAAGCACGAACTGGCCTACATCACCAAGCTTCGAGCCGGCGGCGAGCAGCTGGGCATGAAGCTGGTCAACGGCGAGGAGTCGAAGGCCGTCAAATAGGCCTCAGAACTCCACCACCGCCTCGAAGCCGCCGAAGATCATCCGCTTGCCGTCGAACGGCATGCTCTCCATCGGCCGCTTCAGGCGCTCGTCGGTCATGATCTTGGCCATCACCTCGTCGCGCTTGGCCCGGCTTTCGTAGGTGATCCAGGAGAAGACCGTCACCTCGTCGTCCTTCAGTTGGACGGCGCGCGGGAAAGAGGTCAGCTCGCCATAGGGCACGTCGTCGGCGATCGCCTCGACGTAGGACAGCGCGCCGTACTCCATCCAAACCGTCCCGGCCAGCCGGGCCAGGTCCTTGTAATCCTCGATCCTGGCCTTGGGCACGGCGACCACGAAGCCGTCGACATAGGTCATGGGATCCTCCCTTGGGTTTGTCGTTCTCCCAGGACGATCCAACGCCCGGGCGGCCGACAGGGGCGCCGACGGGGGCGAGGAAAAAGTTTCAGCTTCCGCGGATCATCGCCAGCAGACGGGCCAGCGCCCTGGCATGGCCGTCGCCCAGATCGCCGGGCGGATAGACCTCCAGCGGAACCTGCGGCGCGATCCCTTTACCCTCGACCACCCGGCCTTCGGCGTCGCGATGGATTTCGACAGGCAGGGCGAAACCCCAGTCGTCGGAAAACGGCATCGGAACCTGATCGGACAGAGCCCCGCGCGTGGTCTCGCCGACCTGACGCACATTGGGCAGGCCGCGCATCATCAGGGTGAAGGTCTCGCCGGCGCTGACGGTGATGTTGCTGGTCAACAGCCAGACCGGTCCCACAAAACGCGGCCGCTTCGAAGGCTCGACGACGAGGTCCTGCGACGGCCCCGTCACGCCGGCCGGCAGCTTGGACCCGGCGACGGCGCGCCCCGCCGCGAACCGCGACGCGATCCTGCGGCTGATGGTGTCGTAGCCGCCCCGGTTGTTGCTGACGTCGACGATCACCGCCGAAGCGCCGGAAAAGGCGGTCATCGCCTCGTCGAGGGTCGCATCGAGCAGGACCGTGTCGTCATCGCCGGCCGCGGTGTCGAACCCGCCCATGGTGACGATGGCCAGATAGCCGACATCGCCGTCTCGCCCCCAGAAGATCCGGCCGTTGGCGACCTGGCGCGCATGAAACGGCGCGGCCAGCAGGCCCTTGCGCCAGACCTTGCGCCAAGCGGCCTCGCCGCCGGGACGCGCCTGGGCCTGAAGCAGCACGGACGCCTCGCCGAACCGGCGTGACCGCGGCTCGCCGTCGATCAGGCCTTCCAGCATGACATGCGGATCAGCGATCCCTCGCAGCAGCACGCCCAACGCCCGCCAGAGCGCCGCGTCGTCCGGCGTCTCGCCGAGGGCCGCGAAGGCCTCGCGACGGCGGGCGGCCCAGTCGAACCCGCGCTCGGCCGACAGCGGATAGTAGGCGGCGAAGGCGTCGGCGACGGCCCCCAGGGTGCGCCGGGGCGTCCACGGCCGTTCGTCGGAGCAGGCCCTGGGCAGGCTTTTCAGGCGGTCGAAGCGATAGAGCGTGCCGTCGGTCTCGGCGGAGATCTCGACCGCGCCCTTCCCGGCCGGCCGCCACAGTTTCAGCACGCCGTCGGGATCGGCCTCGCCCCGGGGGTCGCGCCAGCAGTCTTCGCCGGCGACGTGATAGAGACGAGGTCCCTTGGAGTCGAACTCCACGATCCAGCCATAGCCGCGCGACCGCCAAACCCCCTGCAGGCCAGGAGCGACGCCGCCGCTTGCGGCCACCGGCCGTTCCCATTGCGCCGCCATCGATGAAACACCTATCGAGAGCCCCCCGATCAGGAAGGCTCCGGCCAAGACCCTCATGAAGCCCGTGCGTTCAGAAATGACCGGCGGCCTTCTTTCGGAATTCGGCCACCGCCTTCTCCACGGCGGCCTGGCGGCCCAGGAACTTGCCGGCGCGCTCGTCGCGCGTGCCGTAACGCGCCTTCCAAGCCGCCTCTTTCAAGGCGTCCTCGACGAGCTTGATGTTCGACTGCTGGCTCATGACGGGCTTGAATCTAGCAGTTGCAATCCCTCTGCGCCACTGAGCCAGATCTGCCAGCTATCGACGATCGGCTTGTAGATCTCGTCGAGGTGGCGAAGGCTTTTGGGAAACCGGCGACGAATATCCTGCTCGGGAATGTCATGGCCTCCCATGGCGACCCTGCGACGAACACGCGACAGCGACTCCTCCACACTGGCCAGACGCAGATAGACGAGTTCGACGCGATAGCCGGCGGCTCGCCAACGGGCGATGCGACGGGCGTAGGAAAGGCTGGCCAGTGCCGTTTCCAGCGCGATGTCGCGCCGTTCATCGGTCAGAGCGTCGAGCAGCTTCAACATTTCCCGGCCAGCGATCAGGTCGCTCGCCGCATCGTAGGTCGACCAACGCATGCGACGCGCGATCTCGTCGGCGTTGACGAATTCGAATAGTTCATGACGCCGCTTGAGCAGAGCGTCGGCGAAGGTCGTCTTACCGGCGCCGTTCGGTCCGGCGATAATCAGCACCGTCGGCATGCTCCCCCCAACATGACAGAGGCCCGGTTTGCACAACCGGGCCTCGCCAACTTCTCCCCAAGGCAGCGTCTTGGGAACTGCCCTACTCCGCCTTCAGGTAGATCTCGCTCCCCTGCTCGCGGAACTTCTCGCTCATCTCGGCCATGCCGAGCTCGGCCGTGTTCGGCGCCTGGGCGGCGGCGAAGTCGCGGACTTCCTGGCTGATCTTCATCGAGCAGAACTTCGGACCGCACATCGAGCAGAAGTGCGCGGTCTTGTGCGCCTCCTTGGGCAGGGTCTCGTCGTGGAAGGCCCGGGCGGTCTCGGGGTCGAGGCCGAGATTGAACTGGTCTTCCCAGCGGAACTCGAACCGCGCCCGGCTGATGGCGTCGTCCCACATGGCCGCGCCGGGATGGCCCTTGGCGAGGTCGGCGGCGTGGGCGGCCAGCTTGTAGGTGATGACGCCGGTCTTGACGTCGTTGCGGTCGGGCAGGCCCAGGTGCTCCTTGGGCGTGACGTAGCAGAGCATCGCCGTGCCGAACCAGCCGATCATCGCCGCGCCGATCGCCGAGGTGATGTGGTCGTAGCCGGGCGCGATGTCGGTGGTCAACGGACCGAGGGTGTAGAAGGGGGCCTCGTGGCAGTGCTTGAGCTG
>JASGDR010000086.1:0-4535 GCA_047607095.1 Caulobacter sp. | reverse complement strand
GAGGCCGGCGAGGCCGGCGACGGCTGCGGCGCCCAGGGCGCGGCGGGCTTGGCTGCGGACGCCGGCGACGGCGGGCGAGGAAGGCTTTTGCATCTTGTCGTGAGACCCCAGCTCGGGTCGCGGAGAACGCCCCGCGGCCCCTGTCCTGAAATTGCGAGGCGTTCTTAAGTACGCCTTTGCCGGGGTGCAATAATAATCAGTCGCAAGAAGAGCCACGGCTCCGATACACGCGGAAACCGTGGCTATAATGCAACGTATCGCCTGTGTATCAGGCGCCGCGGGCCACGAACCAGCCGTTGCGGAAGCCCTGATCGGCCTTGCCGTACAGGAAGGGTTCGCCTTCCGGCGTGGTGAATCGGCCGCCGGCGGCGACGATCAGGGCGTGGCCGGCGGCGGTGTCCCACTCCATCGTGGGTCCGTGACGGGGATAGATGTCGGCCGCGCCCTCGGCGATGCGGGCCAGCTTGATCGACGAGTCCATCGGGGCGCGCAGGGAAAAGCCGTACTGCTCGGCCAGGGCCGAGGCCTTTTCTTCCTTCATGGTGTGGCTGACCAGGGCCAGGGCCTCGCCCTGCGGCCAGGCGCGGACGTGCACGGGCGTCTCGGGGGCGTCCGGTCCCTCGCGCTTGAGCACGCCGCCGTCGGCCGTGAACCACACCTCGCCGGTGGCCGGAGCGCAGACGGCGCCGGCGACGGGAACGCCCTCGTCGATCAGGCCGATATTGACGGTGAAGTTGGGATCGCCGCGGACGAAGGCCTTGGTGCCGTCCACCGGATCGACCAGGAAGAAGCGGGGGCCGATCGCGTCGGGCGTGCCGTATTCGCAGGCATGCTCTTCGGAGATGGCGGGGATGTCGGGGAACTGCTCGGCCAGCAGGGCCAGGATCACCTTCTCGCCGGCCTTGTCGGCCTCGGTCACCGGGCTCTCGTCGGCCTTGCGCACGACGTCGAGCTCGGTGCGCCAGAACGGCAGGATCACCTCGGCGGCGGCCTCGACGATGCGGGCCAGGTCGCGGCCGATGTTCGCCGGAAGGGGGGCGGAGCTCATGCTTGTCCTCGGGGGTCGTCGCCGACGAAGTCCAGGGTCACGACGCGGGCGTCGATCGTCTGCTTGCCGGCCTCTTCGAAATTCACGGTGACGCGATGGCCGGTCACGGACTGCACCTGGCCCAGGCCCCAGTCGGGGCGGGCGGGGTGGCGCACCAGGACGCCGGGTTCGAGAAAGGGATCCATCACACGCACCTGATAGAGGCTGGCGGCGCAAAGCGGGAGCGGTTTTAGCCGTCCGACCGCCCGAAAAGTCGGTGGGGCGATTTGGCGGTCCCGTTTGCCAAAGATCCAAATCACGCCAAAGATCGCGCCATGACCGACACCGAAGCCACCGCCTCGCCCGCGCCCGCCGCCCCGACGCCCGCCGCGTCGTCCGCCGCGCTCGACGTCAACGGTCCGGATTTCGCCGCCCTGGTGGCCGCGCGCCTGTGTCACGACTTCATCAGCCCGGCCAGCGCCATCGTCTCGGGTCTCGACCTGCTGGAGGATCCCAGCGCCCAGGACATGCGCGACGACGCCATGAGCCTGATCACCAGCTCGGCCCGCAAGCTGGCCGATCTGCTGCAATTCACCCGCGTGGCCTTCGGCGCCTCGGCCTCGGCCGAGACCTTCGATTCCCGCGAGCTCGAGAAGCTGGCCCAGCAGGGCGTCTTCGCCCACGTGCGTCCCAACCTGGTGTGGGACATCGCGCCGCAGCCGCTGAACAAGCCGGCCTCGCGCGCCCTGCTCAACATCGCCCAGATCGCGGCCAGCGCCCTGCCGGCCGGCGGGACGGCCACCCTGCGCGCCGTCGTCGCCGACGGCCGCACGGCGATCACCGCCGACGCCGTGGGGCCGCGCGCGCGCCTGCGCCCCGAGGTGCTGTCGGGCCTGAAGGGCGAGCCGCTGGGCGAGGGCCTGGGCGGTCCCTGGGTGCAGGCGGCCTACCTGTTCGCGCTGGTTCGCGCCGCCGGCGGCCAGATCGGCGTCGAAATCGCCGAGGAGCGCGTCAGCATCGCCGCCTGGACGCCCGCGGACTGAACCGTACGTTTTTCGGCGCCGTCACCGCTCCTTAACCCGGATCGGCTCATCCTGGGTCTCTAGGATTTGGAGCGCGTCTGGCGGCGAAACCGCGCACACTTTCGCCCGACGCGCTCTCCGATTTGGAGCGTGCCGTGAAGACCTGCCTCGTCGTCGACGACAGCCGGGTGATCCGCAAGGTCGCCCGCCGCGCGTTGGAAGACATCGGCTTCGACATCGCCGAGGCCGCCGACGGCATGGAGGCGCTGGCCTGGTGCCGCGCGGCCATGCCCGACGCCGTTCTGCTCGACTGGAACATGCCCGTGATGAACGGCCTGGAATTCCTGCAGCGCCTGCGCCAGGAGCCGGGCGGCGACGCGCCGGTGGTGGTGTTCTGCACCGTCGAGAACAAGGTCGAGAACATCCGTCTGGCCCTCGATCACGGCGCCGACGAGTACATCATGAAGCCTTTCGACGGCGAGATCATCGCCGCCAAGTTCGCCGAGGCCGGCCTGATATGACCCCCGAGGACATGGACCTGCTGGCGGCGCTGGGCCGCACGCGCGCGGGCCTCAAGGTCGAGAGCGACAAGCACTACGTGGTCGAAAGCCGGCTGGCTCCGCTGGCCCGGCGCGAAGGCTATCCGTCGATCGACGCCCTGATGGCGGCCCTGCGGGCCAAGCGCGAGGAGCGGCTGATCTGGGCGGTGGTCGAGGCCCTGACCGTCAACGACACGGCCTTCTTCCGTGATCGGTCCACCTTCGCCTTCCTGCGCGACACCGCCCTGCCGGAGCTGTCGCGCCGCCGCAAGGACGGTTCGGTGCGGATCTGGAGCGCGGCCTGCTCGACCGGCCAGGAGATCTATTCCCTGGCCATCGCCGCCGACGAGGCGCGCGACATCGAGCCGGGCGTCCGCTTCGAGTTCTTCGCCTCCGACCTGTCCGAGCGTTGCCTGGAGAAGGCCCAGAGCGGCCTCTACACCCAGTTCGAGGTGCAGCGCGGCCTGCCGATCCGCCTGCTGATCAAGCACTTCGAGAACCAGGACGAGACCTGGGCGATCTCGCCCCGCATCCGCCAGACCGTGCGTTGGCGGCGCATCAACCTGGTGTCGGACCTGTCCGGCATGGGCGTGTTCGACATCGTGGTGCTGCGCAACGTGCTGCCGGGCCTGGATCCGTCGGTGCGCGCCCGCGTGATCGAGAGCCTCGCCGCGCGCCTCACCGAGGACGGCCTGCTGGTGCTGGGCGAGGGCGAGAGCCTGGCCGGCGTGACCGACGCCCTGCGGCCGGTGGCGAACCGGCCCGGCGTCTTCGCCCGCGATCCGGCCTTCCGCGCGGCCGCGGCCTGACGGCTCAGACCTGCGCGCGACGGGGGCGGCGCGGAACCAGCGTCTGCAGAAGCTCCGTCGTCCTGGCGACCAGCCCGCGCGATCCGCGCGGCGGCGGCTCGGGCGCGTCGGCCATGGCCTTGGACAGCTTGGCGAACAGCAGGGCGGTCGGCCCCGAAGCGGCCAGCGCGGTGCGGACTTCCAGCGCGTCCACGACCTGGCGCGACACGCGGCGATAGGCGACGGCCGGGGCGTCGGCGTGGGGGCGGGGCGTGCGGCAGTCCGAGAAGTCGGGCGCCAGGCCGCAGCCGACGCGCAGCGCCTCGGTGACCTTGCCGGCGTAGTCCGGATCCTGGCCCAGGCGGTCGACGTCGATGACGAGATCGGCCTGCGGCAGGGCCTTCAGGTAGGACAGCAGGTAGACCGCCAGGAAGGCGGCGAAGGAGACGCGGGCCGGAGCGCGCTTGAGCTTGCGGCGGACGGCCGCGATGCGCTGGGCCAGGTCGCCGCCCTTCGGGGCCGGCACGCCCAGCTGCCGGGCCACGGCCTCGCCGCCGGGGGCTTCCGACAGCAGCACGTACTGGCAGAGTTCGAAATAGGTCGGTCGCGGCCGCTTGCGCAGCGAGTGGAACGACAGCCACTGCTGCAGCGGGTCGCGGATCAGCACGACGTGGAAGCCGCCGAAGCGCCGGCGCAGCCAGTCGATGCGGCCCAGGGTCCGGCAACAGGCCAGGACCGGGGTTTCGCCGGCCGCCTGGGCGTGGCCGATCAGGCCCTCGACATAGGCGGCCTGGCCGGGGTTCTCGCGTTCGGCCGGCAGGAAATAGTCGTCCAGGGCGAAGCGGCGTTCGTAGCCGGCCACGCCCGCGCCTGGAACCAGCAGGCCGCCGAACTCGGCCAGATAGGGCACGTCGCCGCCGGGATGGCGCAGGCCGCTGACCTTGGGCGTCTCGGCGGCGATCCCTTCGGGCGTCATCGCCGCCAACTGCTCGTGCCAGGGCTCGTAATAGGCGCGCACGCCGGCCAGGGCGCGAAAGCGGCCCCAGACGTAGGTGCTGGAGCAACGCCAGCCGCTGTGCACGAAAACGGGGGGAAGCGCGGGATCGAGAGGGGCGACCGGAACCGACATGGTTGCAGGGTCGCTCGCGGATTTGGCCTG
>JASGDR010000085.1:0-7273 GCA_047607095.1 Caulobacter sp. | reverse complement strand
GGCGCCGTCGGCGGCGGCCAGGGTGGCGGCGCCGGCCGCGGCGGCGGCGATGGTCGGCAGGACGTAGTCCTTCATCCGCTGGCGGATGACCTTCTTGTCGATCTTGCCGGTGGCGCCCAGCGGGATCTCGTCGACGAACACGACGTCGTCGGGCATCCACCACTTGGCGATCTTGCCCTGCAGGAAGTCGAGGAACTCCTCCTTCGTGGCGGTCTCGCCTTCCTTCAGCTTGACCAGCAGGATCGGCCGCTCGTCCCACTTGGGATGCGGCACGCCGATCACCGCGGCGAGCGCGGCCTTGGGATGGCCGACGGCGATGTTCTCGATCTCGATCGTGCTGATCCACTCGCCGCCGGACTTCACGACGTCCTTGGCGCGGTCGGTGATCTGCATGAAGCCCATCTCGTCGATGGTCGCCACGTCGCCGGTGTCGAAGAAGCCCTCGTCGTCGAGGATCTTGCCGCCGGCGCCCCGGAAGTATTCGGCGGCGATGATGGGGCCGCGGATCTTCAGGTGGCCGAAGGCCTTGCCGTCGTGCGGCAGGGCGTTTCCGTCGTCGTCGGTCAGCTTCAGCTCCACGCCCATCGGCGGGCGGCCCTGCTTGAGGCGGTAGGGCATCTGCTGGTCGTAGGGCAGCTTCTCCAGCGTGTCGGTCATGGTCGACAGCGTGCCGACCGGCGAGGTCTCGGTCATGCCCCAGGCGTGGACCACCTCGACGCCGTACTTGTCGTGGAAGGCGCGGATGATGCTTTCGGGGCAGGCCGCGCCGCCGATCACCACCTTCTTCAGGGTCGAGATCGTCCCGTTGGTGCTTTCCAGGTGCTGCAGCAGCATCTGCCAGACGGTGGGCACGGCGGCCGAGAAGGTGACGCCTTCGGTCTCCAGCAGTTCGTGGATCGCCGCGCCGTCCATCCGGGCGCCCGGCATGACGATCTTGGCGCCGGTGGCGGGCGCCGAGAACGCCACGCCCCAGGCGTTGGCGTGGAACATCGGCACCACCGGCAGGATCACGTCGCGCTGCGACAGGCCCATCACGTCGGGCTGCATGGTGATGAAGGTGTGCAGGAAGTTCGAGCGGTGCGAGTACATCACCCCCTTGGGGTCGCCCGTCGTGCCCGAGGTGTAGCAGAGGCCGGCGGCCGTGCCCTCGTCGAACCCGCCCCAGACGCAGTCGGCCGAGTGCTCGGCGACCAGGTCCTCGTAAGCGAGCAGGCCCTTGAAGTGCGGGGCCTCGCCGGCCGGACGGAAGTCGGCCGGCATGTGGTCGCGGTCGGTGAAGACGACCACGTGCTCGACATTGGGCAGGCGGGGAATGATCCCGGCGATGATCGGCAGGAAGGTGAGATCGGTGAAGATCACGCGATCGCCGCCGTGGTCGGCGATCCAGGCGATCTGCTCGGGGAACAGGCGCGGGTTCAGGGTGTGGCAGACCGCCCCGATCCCCATGATCCCGTACCAGGTCTCGATGTGGCGGCCGGTGTTCCAGGCCAGGGTGCCGACCCGGTCGCCGGGCTTGATCCCTAGCGCCAGCAGAAGGTTGGAGACGCGCTTGGCCCGGTCGCGGATCTGGGCGTAGGTCGTGCGGACGATGGGCCCTTCGACCGACCGGGTGACCACCTCGCGCCCGCCGTGCCACTGGGCGGCGTGGTCGATGATCTTGTCGAGCGTCAGAGCGCCGTGCTGCATCAAACCTTGCATCGAAACCGCTCTCCCGCGTCCTGCTTATCGTTGTTCAGGAGAGGCTAACGGGGCTCGCCCTGCCGCGCAACGCATGCCTCTCCTCGGGCGAGCGCACTTTGCGTCCGCCTGCACGCAAGTGTAGAGTTCGCAACTTCCCACACGGCCGCGCTGATCGGCCGCACCGCCCGTTCACTGCCAGAACGTCGTTTTGCGGATAGCGTCAGCGTCGACCGGTTCGACCCGGGAAAGAGACGGGAGCGCAGGCCTTGAGATGGCTCGACGCGCTAGGCGCCGATGAACGGCTGGACGAGGTGGCGGGCGACACCCACCGCCTGACGGTCGTGCGCATCGTTTCGGCGGCCGTGGTCGCCGTGGTCGTCGGCGCGGCCCTCGGCCCGGTCATGGCCGTCGTCTGGTTCTCCGCCCTCGCCGCCTGCGAGGCCCTGGCCTGGATGGTGACCCGCCGCTTCGTCCCCGGGGCGGCGACGTCCGACCGCCTGCGCGCGGCCTTCGTCCTGGCCTCGATCCCGATCAACGTGGTCTGGACCTGGCTGGCCGTGTCGCTGTGGCTGTACCCCGACGCCGACCTGCGCATCGCCGCCCTCGGGGTGTGCGTGGGCGGGATCATCTTCACCCAGAACTTCCGCCACCAGCCGCTGGGCCTGCTGATCATCACCGGCGCGCCGCCGCTGGCCTGCCTGGTGATCTTTCCGTTCTTCCTGAACGCGCCGCACGGCTCGGGCCATCCGACCAACAAGTGGGCGCTGGTCATGGTGGTGGCGACCACGATCAACGCCATGCTGCTGAACCGCGCGGCGGCCCGCCGGATGGACGCCCTGACCCGCGGCCTGCGGCAGGAGAAGGAGCGCGCCCTGGCCGCCTCGCAGGTCAAGTCGGTGTTCGTGGCGACGATGAGCCACGAGATGCGCACCCCGATGAACGGCCTGCTGGGCCTGGCCCACGCCCTCAAGGGCACCGATCTGGACGAGCGCCAGCGCGACTATGTGGACCTGATGCTGCAGTCGGGCGACAGCCTGATGCAGCTGCTGACCGACGTGCTCGACATCGCCCGCCTCGACGCCGGCGAGACCGAACTGACGCCGTGCGACTTCGACCTGCACGACCTGGTCTACGCGGTGACCGACGCCTGGACCGACATGGCCATGGCGCGCGGCCTGACGATCGACGTGCGCATAGACCCGTCGGCGCCGCAGCGCCTGCACGCCGATCCGGCGCGGATCCGCCAGGTGCTGGGCGGCCTGATGTCCAACGCCCTGAAGTTCACCCGCCTGGGCGGGGTGACCATCGAGGTCTCCGGCCAGGGCGCCTCGCCGGACGGGCAGGAAACGGTGGCCGTGCGGATCACCGACACCGGGCCGGGCATCGACCCGGCCTATGCCGACAAGATCTTCGAGACCTTCACCCAGGCCGACGAGACCGTTTCGCGCGCCCACGGCGGCATGGGCCTGGGGCTGACCATCGCTCGCGCCCTGGCCCGGCGGATGGGCGGCGACCTCAGCCTGGAGCCCGCCGCGCGCGGGACCAGGTTCCTGTTCATGATCCGCGCGCCGCAGCCGGCGCCCCCGCCCCTGCCCGCCGCCCAGCCCGAAGCGGCCAACGAGGACGGCGTCGCGCCGCGCGTGCTGATGGCCGAGGACAATCCGATGAACCAGATGGTCGTGCGGCTGATGCTGGAGGCCGCCGGCGTCGACCTGACGGTGGTCGAGGACGGCCGCCAGGCGCTGGAAGCCCTGCGCGCCTCGCGCTTCGACTGCGTGCTGATGGACATCAACATGCCGGTGATGGACGGGGTCACGGCCCTGTCGGAGATCCGCTCGGGCGCGGCCGGCGCCGCCGACACCCCGGTGATCGCCCTGACCGCCTCGACCATGACCGGCGATCGCGAGCGCTTCCTGAAGCTGGGCTTCGACGAGCACCTGGGCAAGCCGGTCAAGCCCATGGACCTGATCGCCGCGATCGTGGCGGCGCTGGACCGGACGCCGCCGCCCCAGGCCGCGGTGGGGTGAAGATCAGCGCCTCGTCCCGACCACGAGGAACCTCCCCCTTTGGGGGAGGCGATCGCACAGCGATCGGTGGGGGGAGTAGTTCGAAAATCAGTCAGCGGCTTGGAAGCTGAAAACGCCCCCCCACCGGCCTTCGGCCGCCTCCCCCCGATCGGGAGGTTACCGAAACTTCACCCCATCTGTTCGGCCAGGGCCCTCGCCTCGTCCTCGAAGGCGCTGACGGTGTCGACGCGGCGCCAGTCGATGTCGCCGGTGTCGCGGACGAGCTGGCTTTCCAGCACGGCGACGTCGGCGTCGGAGGCGTCGTTGACGCGGGCGGCGACGCGGGCGCGCAGGACGTCGGCGGGCGCTTCCAGCCAGACGCCCTGGAACGCGACGTCCAGCGTCTTCGCCAGGGCCTCGGCGCGGGCGCGCTGCTCGGGCTTGATGAACACGGCGTCGACCACCACCGAGCGGCCGGCCTTCAGCACCAGTTCGGCGTCGCGGAACAGCTCGTCATAGACCTTGTCGCTGACCTCGGGCGTGTAGGCCTCCTTGGGCAGGCGCTGCAGGGTCGGCGCGTTCCACAGGCGCTTGCGGATCTCGTCGGTGCGCAGGACCACCGCTCCGGGGGCCGCGCCCAGGCCCGGCGCGCAGACGCGGGCGAAGGTCGACTTGCCAGAACCCGACAGGCCGCCGGTGGCCACCAGGCTGACCGGCTTGGGAGCCAGGTGCTCGATGGCGACGGCCAGATAGGCCCGCGCGGACTCGTCGTCGCCGGTATAGGCCCAGACGTGGGTGCGCACGGCGGCGCGGACGCTGAGCATCAGCGGCAGCGCCGCAAGACCGGTCCAAAGGCCTTCGCCGAAGGTGCGGGCGGCCTCGTCGAGATAGGCGTTCAGCACCCGGCCGGCCGCATCGCGGCGGCGGCGGAAATCGAGGTCCATCAGCAGGAAGGCCAGATCGTACTGCACGTCGATGTCCGACAGGGCGTCGTTGAACTCGATGCAGTCGAAGAGGATCGGCCTGCCCTCCTCGATCAGGATGTTCCCCAGGTGCAGGTCGCCGTGGCAGTGGCGGGCGAAGCCCTCGGCCGCGCGGGCGTCGAGCTGCGGACCCAGGCGCTTGAGAGCGATATCCGTCTCCTCGACCAGGCGTTCGACGGCCTGGGCGCCCAGGCGCGGCGCCAGGCCCCGCAGCAGGTTGGCGTTGGAGGCGATGGTGTAGCCCAGGGCCGACACGCCGCCGCCCTTGGGACGCAGCGCGGCGCCGGCGTGGAACTGGGCGACGGTGCGGCCCAGCGATTCCTCCAGCGCGTCGTCGATGGCCCAGGGCTGCGAGGCCAGCACCGACTCGCCGTCGAAGCGGCGCATCTCGAGCACGTACTCGACGACCTCGCCCTGGCCGTCGATCTCGACCCCGCCGTCGGCGGCGCGGGTCAGCTGGCGCACGGCGCGATAGATGTCGGGCGCGGCGGCGCGGTTGAAGCTCAGCTCGCGCTGCAGGGCCCAGCGGCGCAGCTCCAGCGTCGAATAGTCCAGAAAGCCGAAATCGACCGGACGCTTCACCTTGAAGGCGGAGTCGCCGACCAGGAACACCCGCGCGCACGAGGTCTCGATCGTCTGGTCCGCCTTCTGGCCAAGCCAGGCCGCAACTTCCTGCTCGCGCGCCGCTTCCGCGTCCTTGATCACGCCCTGAAACCCCGTCTTCGCCCGCCCCGATCGGCGGCGTCGGGGGTCCCATAGCGCAAAGTTCGGTGCAAGTCCTCGCGAACGCTTGCGCGATCTACTTTCGCGATAGTAGCGTTTACCATCCACAGTCTGATGTTGAGGCCCCCATGCTCATCGGCTCCGGCCTGAAACGCTCCGAGCACAAGAAGGCCGAGATCCTGGCGGCGGCGCGCGAGATCTTCCTCAAGGAGGGTTACGCCGACGCCGGCATGGAGTCGGTGGCCCGCGCCGCGGGGGTGTCGACCGCCACCCTCTACGCCTACTTCCCCAGCAAGGCCGAGCTGTTCCGCACCGTCGTGGTCGACAGCGTGCGGACCATGGCCGAACCGGTGCGGGAAAGCGCCAAGACCGTCGGCGACGCCCGGGCGCGCCTCCTGGCGCTGTCCCGGGCCTACGCCACGTTCTTCGCCGAGCCCGAGACCCGGGCGATGTTCCGGATGGTGACGTCCGAGCGGCGGCGCTTCGAGGGGGTGGCCGACCACTTCCTGGGCGCGGCGCGGGAGTCGCTGGGCGGAGCGGCGATCCAGGTGGTCAAGGAACTGGCCGAGACCGGCGACCTGAAGGTCGACAAGCCTTCGTGGGCCGCCGGCCAGCTGATGGGCATGCTGGATCACGCCACTCTGGTGCTGGGCCTGTCGGCCGGCGACGAGGTGCAGCCCGACCGGCCCGTGGCCCAGATCGCCGAGGACGCCGTCGAGACCTTCCTGGCCCGCTACGGGAAGAAGTGAGCGCGGGCCGTCGGCGAGGCTGGACGGCGCCCCCGCTCGGCCGCAGTCTCGCGCCGAGGGGGACGCCATGTCGATGAAACCTTGGACGGCCGCGGGGATCGCCTTGGCGACGCTCGGCCTGTGCGGCTTCGCGGACCAGAGCGAGTATTTCGGCGATCCGGGCGGCCGCAACTACGGCGACCCGCAGTTCGCCAAGAGCCAGGCCCTGTGCCGGGCCGTGCGCGACCGCGCCCCGCCCCCGCGGGACGTTCCCGACGCGGCGACCGCCCAGGCCCTGAAAGGCTGCTCGTCCGAGGCGCTGTACTACGGGATCGGCATGGCGGCCGATCCGGCCAAGGCCCGCCAGTGCGCGATCCTGGAGATGCAGGATCCCGACAAGCGGTACGAGCCGTTCGCCGGGGCCGGCATGCTGATGACCATCTACGCCAACGGCCGGGGCGCGAAGAAGGACCTGGATCTCGCGGTGCACATGGCCTGCGCGACCTGGGGCGCGCCGGTCGACAGCGACATCCTGGTGCAGGCTCTGGACGTCCGCCGCCGAGGCGGGCCGGCCGACGAGCCCTTCGACTACTGCCGCGACGTGGTTCCGGGCTCGTCCAACGTCTCCGCACCGGCTTGCCTGGCGCACGAGGCGCGGCGGGCCGAGCCGTCGCGCGCGGCCCGGCTGGCGGCGCTGACGCACGGCTTCTCACCGGCGGCCCGCCGGGCCTACGAGGCGCTGACCACGGCCGAGGCGCGGTTCATAGAGATCCGCCAGGCCAACGAGTCGCCGCCCGGGGCGATGAACCGCGGCGTTCCCCTGCGGATCGCCGAAGACGCCCGCGACTTCCATGTCGAACAGCTGGAGCAGCTGTCGGGCGCGACCCGCGTCACAGGCTCGGGCGAGCACAGGGACTACGACCGGTCGCTCAACGAGGTCTACGGCGCAGCCATGGACTCCCTGCCGGCCGGGCAGGCCGACCAGCTCGGCGAGATCACCCGCGACGGCGTGCGCCAGACCGAGCGGGCCTGGATCACCTATCGCGACGCCTGGCTGGCCTTCGCCCCCGTCGCCTGGCCCAAGGCCTCGACCGAGGCCCTGGCGGCGCGGCTGACCCGCGACCGCGTCGGCCAGCTGGCCTGCATCCTGGCC
>JASGDR010000084.1:0-7551 GCA_047607095.1 Caulobacter sp. | reverse complement strand
GTGAAGCGCCGCCCCAGGCGGTCGGCGACCCCGGCGTCCAGCGCGGCGAAGGAATCGGCGACCGACGGCGCGCAGCGGGCGAGGAGGCGCGCGCCGGGATCGGCCCGCCCTTCCCGCTCCAGCGCCCGCGCCAGGCGGCGCGCGGCGTAATCGGGCGTCCATGCGCCGTCGCGGCCGACCAGGCGCTCGATCACCGGCTTGGCGCGGCGCGGCACGGCCATCTCCAGCGCCCCGAACTTGCTGAGACCCCCGATGGCCACGCCCGGATTGTCCGGCGCGAAGGCGTTCCGGGCCGCCGTCGTCAGGGCCTGGCCGTCATGGCCCCGCCCGACGAAGTCGAACACCACGAGACCGCCCAGGCCCTTCAGGCGCAGCACCCGCGCCGCGACGTGCACCGCCGCCAGGTTGGCCTGGCGGGCGGCGCGCTTGGCGTCGCCCTCCCGGCCGCCCAGGTCGACATCGACCGACACCAGGGCGCGCGTCGCCTCCACGGCGACGTCTCCGCCCCCGGGCAGGGGAAAGACCGTGTCCAGGATGTCGGCCTCGGCCGCCTCGACGGCCTCTAGGGCGCGCTCGCCCTGGGTCGGCGATCCGGCCTTCACGTGGTGACGCAGCTGCTCCTCGACCGAAGGCGCGGTCGCCAGCACGCGCGGCTCTCCCTCGCCTTCCGCCACGAAGCGGGCCACGGCGGCCTTGTCGGCGCGCGAGGCGGTGCGGATCTCGATCTCGACCAGACCGCCCTGCGCCAGCTTGGGCATGTCGGGCTTGATCGGCAGCAGCACGTCGCCGCCGCCCGGCAGGGCCACGAAGGCGGCCCCGAAGGCCTTCTCGATGGATTTGACGCGGGCCACGCCGCGGACGCCCTCGGCGTCCAGCACGTCGTCGCCCGGCCACTGCACGATCAGCCGCTCGGGCCGGCCGTCCAGGGTGACGACGCCGACGGTCTCGCCGACGCCCTTGTAGAGGTATGCGCGGCGCTCGCTCATGCGGCCGCCGCGCGGCGCGTCCAGCCGCGTCCTTCCAGCATGCACAGGGTCTCGTAAAGCGGCAGGCCGACCACGCTGGGATAGGAGCCCTGCAGGTCGACGATGAAGCCCCCCGCCGCGCCCTGCACGCCGTAGCCGCCGGCCTTGCCGCGCCACTGCCCGCTCGCGACGTAGGATCCGAACTCGTTCTCGGACAGCCGCTTGAACACCACCCGGGTCTCGACCACCCGCGAACTGATCCCGCCGTCGGGCCCGATCAGGGCCACGCCCGTCAGCACCTTGTGGGCGCGGCCGGTCAGCAGGTTCAGGCAGTAGCGGACGTCGGCCTCGGTTTCGGCCTTGGGCAGGATGCGGCGGCCCACGGCCACCACCGTGTCGGCGGCGAGCACGAAGTCGCCCGGCGAGCGCGCGGCCACGGCGCGCGCCTTCTCCTGCGCCAAGCGCAGGGCGTGGCGACGCGGGGTCTCGTCGCGCAACGGCGACTCGTCGATGTCGGCGGGATCGACCCGGTCGGGGGTTACGCCGACCTGGGCCAGAAGGTCCAAGCGCCTGGGGCTCGCACTGGCCAGGACCAGCGAAGGCTGGGCGACCGTCATGCGCGCGCCCGGCTTACTTGAAGCGGTAGGTGATACGGCCCTTGGTCAGGTCGTAGGGCGTCATTTCAACGAGCACCTTGTCGCCGGCCAGCACGCGGATGCGGTTCTTGCGCATCTTGCCGGCGGTGTGGGCGATGATCTCGTGATCGTTCTCGAGCTTCACGCGGAAGGTGGCGTTGGGCAGCAGTTCGCTGACCGTGCCGGGAAACTCGAGCAGTTCTTCCTTAGCCATCAGGCCTCTCAAATGGTGTTCAATAGCAGAGCGGCCCGCGCGACCCGGTGACGAGTCGTGACGCGAGCCGCGGCTGCGAGGCGGGGCTTATAGCGCATTCACCCCCCAAACGTCGATGGTGTCCCGAAACGCCGTCGGATCGCGGCCGAAAGCGTGTCGCGAACCTCGCGATAAGCCGCCAGCATCGCCTCGCGCGAGCCCTCGGTCACCAGGGTGGGATCATGGGTCGGCCAGTACTCGATCTCGACCGAGCGATCGCGCGACAGCTCCACGGCCCGGTGCTGGGCCTCGGGCGTCAGGGAGACCACGACGTCGAAACTGTCGTCCTCCAGCTCGGCGAAGGTCTTGGGCCTGTGCTGGGCCACGTCGACGCCCAGCTCGTCCATCACCGCCACCACGAAGGGGTCGATGCCCTCCCCGGCCGGGTCCGGCTTAAGGCCGCACGAATCCACATAGGCCCGGGTGCCGTAGAAGCGCTTGAACAGCGCCTCGGCCATCGGCGAACGCACGCGGTTGTAGTTGCAGGTGAACAGCACCGCATCGGGCAGGTCCGACACGCGCTCAGCCTCGCCAGTGCAGGGCGCAGATCAGGGTGAACAGCCGCCGGGCGGTGTCGAGGTCGGTCTTGACCTTCCCCTCCAGGCGTTCGCGCAGCAGGTTCGAGCCCTCGTTGTGCAGACCGCGCCGCCCCATGTCCAAGGCCTCGATCTGCTGGGGCGTCGAGTTGCGGATCGCCTGGTAGTAGCTGTCGCAGATCATGAAGTAGTCGCGGATCACCCCGCGGAACGGCGACAGCGACAAGAGATGCCGCTTCTCGTAGCCGCCGCCGACGATATCCAGCGCCAGCCGGTTCTCGACCAGCGACAGCTTCAGGTCGTAAGGCCCGGCCTCGGCCTCGGCCGGCTGGAAGTAGTTGCCGTCGAGCAGGTCGAAGATCGCCACCTGGCGCTCCTGCTCCTGGTCGCGCGAGGCGGCCGCCAACGAATCCTCGTCGATGGCGATGCTCTTCAGGAAGTGCTTGCTGCGGTCTTCGGACATCTTGGCCGGGAGGTTGGCGCGTCAGCCCTTGGAAGGCAACCGGCCCGGAAGCCTGATCGCCGCCGACAGGGCGTGGGCGGGCAGGCCCTCGGCTTCCGCCAGCGCCGCCGTGTGCGGCCCCAGGATCCCGAACGAGGCCGCGTCGCACTTCACGATCGAGGTGCGCTTGATGAAGTCGTAGATCGACAGGCCCGACTGGAAGCGCGCCGCGCGGCTGGTCGGCAGCACGTGGTTGGAGCCGGCCACGTAGTCGCCGATGGCTTCCGGCGTCAGCCGGCCCAGGAAGATCGCGCCGGCGTGGCGAACCCGGTCCGAAAGACGCTCCGGGTTCTCCATCGCGAACTCGACGTGCTCGGGGGCGATGGCGTCCACGAGCGCCGGGCTCTCGTCCAGCGGGGCAATGATAACCGCGCCGTGGTCGCGCCACGAGGCGGCGGCGTCTTCGCCGGTCGACAGGGTCTTCAGGCGCTCGGCCACGGCGGCCTCGACGGCGGCGGCGAAGGCCGCGTCATCGGTGATCAGGATCGACTGGGCGGCCGGGTCGTGCTCGGCCTGGCTCAGCAGGTCGGCGGCGATCCAGTCGGGATCGTTGTCCTTGTCGGCGACGACGACGATCTCCGACGGGCCGGCCAGGGCGTCGATGCCGACCACGCCGTAGAGGCGGCGCTTGGCGGCGGTGACATAGGCGTTGCCGGGGCCGACGATCTTGTCGACCGGTTGGATCGGACCCGCGCCATAGGCCAGGGCGGCGACGGCCTGGGCACCGCCGATGCGCCAGATCTCGGTCACGCCGGCTTCCTTGGCCGCCGCGAGCACCGCGGGCTGAAGCTTGCCGGGCGGGGTGACCATGGCGATGCGGTCGACGCCCGCCACCTGGGCCGGCACGGCGTTCATCAGCACGGTCGAGGGATAGGCCGCGCGGCCGCCGGGCACGTAGACGCCCACGGCCTCCAGCGGCGTCCAACGCCAGCCCAGCTCGACGCCGGCCTCGTCGGTCCAGGCCTGGTCGGCCGGACGCTGGCGGGCGTGATAGACGCGGATGCGTTCGGCGGCGAAGGCGATGGCCTCGCGAACCTCGGGCGAGCACTCGGCCGCGCCGGCCTCGATCTCTTCGGCGGTGACGCGGGCAGTCTCTTCGGTCAGGTCCACCTTGTCGAAGCGGCGGGTGTAGTCGAGCACGGCCTCCAGGCCGCCATGCTTCACCGCTTCCAGAACGTCGCGCGCGGCGGCGTCGACGTCGGCCGGCGAACCGCGGCGCTCGTCGAGGAAGGCCTTGAAGGCCTGGGCGAAGTCGGGGCTGGAAAAGTCGAACCTGCGCATGGCGCCTAGATGCGCGTTTTTTTGGCGGGGGCAAGCATTAATCCCCCTCCCGGGCCTCCAGGAACCTCCCCCTGCGGGGGAGGCAGCCGAAGGCCGGTGGGGGGAAGTTTTCAACCGCTACAGCGTTTTGTAGAGCGCATTGCCACGCCCCCCACCGATCGCCGCGCGATCGCCTCCCCCACAGGGGGAGGTTCCGCAAATCACGCCCAGCCCGGCTTCCTCTTGCCCAGGAACGCCCGCACGCCTTCCTGGCCCTCGTCGGAGACGCGGCGGCGGGCGATGCGGCGGGCGCTGTCGTCGATCAGGCCGCGGTCGATCTTCTCGAAAGCGAAGTCGTTGACCAGCGCCTTGGCGTCGCCGATCGCGCCGGGGGCGCAGGGGATCACCTCCTCGATCAGCGCGTCCTGGGCGGCGACCAGACCCTCGACGTCGTCGAACACCTCGTCGACCAGGCCGTAGCTCCAGGCCGCGTCGGCGTCGAACACCCGGCCGGTGGCGAACAGCAGCTTGGCCGTGCGCGGACCGAGCGCGGCGATGACGTAGGGGCTGATGGTGGCCGGCGTCAGGCCGAGCTTCACCTCCGAGAACGCGAAGCGCGCATCGGCCGTGGCCAGGGCGTGATCGCAGGCGGCCACGAGGCCCGCCCCGCCGCCGAAGGCCGCGCCCTCGACCAGGGCCACGGTCAGGGCCGGGATGTCGTGCAGGGCCTTGAGCATATGCGCCAGTTCCAGCGCGTCGGAGCGGTTGTCGTCTTCGCTCCAGTCGGCGGCGGCGGCCATCCATTCCAGGTCGGCGCCGGCGCAGAAGGTCCCGCCCACGCCGCGCAGGAACACCACCCGCACGCCCTCGGCCCCATGCAGGGTCTCGAAGGCCTGGGCCAGCGCGGCGATGGTCTCGCCGTCGAAGGCGTTCTTCTTCTCCGGCCGGTTGATCCACACCGTCACCGCCCCCTCGGGCGTCGAATCGATGTGCACCAGCGGGCTCATGGCGTCGGTGTCCGGCACTTCGACGATCGGATCGGCGATGGGGTTGGTCATGAGCACGCTCCCTTGAAGAGTTCTGTGGTCCGTCGACGTCCGCGGCGAAAACCTCGTCCGGAGTTCACCCTCGGGTCGACCTTCGGTCGAACCCGGGGGACACGCTCAGGATGAGGTTTTTCTACGGCCCTTAACATGGACCTCACCCTGAGCCTGTCGAAGGGCGAGGTCCACGCACGGCCCTCGTCAACGATACGCCCAAAGCCGAGGTTCCGCTTGAACCGTCACATCCTGAAGACGCCGAAAGTCGTCTCCGGAATCGGCGCGTTCAGGCTGGCCGATATGGCCAGACCCAGCACGTCGCGGGTTTGAGCCGGATCAATGATGCCGTCGTCCCACAGCCGCGAAGTGGCGTGGTACGGGTTGCCCTCGTCCTCGTAGCGCTGGCGGATCGGGGCCTTGAAGGCCTCGGCCTCTTCCTCGCTCCAGGCGGCGGCGTCGCGGTGCACCGTGGCCAGCACGCTGGCGGCCTGCTCGCCGCCCATCACCGAGATCCGCGAGTTCGGCCAGGTGAAAAGGAAACGCGGGCTGTAGGCCCGGCCGCACATGCCGTAGTTGCCGGCCCCGAAGCTGCCGCCGATCAGCACCGTGAACTTCGGCACTTCGGCCGAAGCGACCGCCGTCACCAGCTTGGCCCCGTCCTTGGCGATGCCGCCGGCCTCGTACTTGCCGCCGACCATGAAGCCCGAGATGTTCTGCAGGAACACCAACGGGATCTTCCGCTTGCAGGCCAGCTCGATGAAGTGCGCCCCCTTCAGCGCGCTTTCCGAAAACAGCACGCCGTTGTTGGCCAGGATCGCCACCGGCTGACCCCAGATCCGCGCGAAGCCGCAGACCAGAGTCGTGCCGTAAAGCGCCTTGAACTCGTCGAACACCGAGCCGTCGACGATGCGGGCGATGATCTCGCGCACCTCGTAGGGCGCGCGCACGTCGGTCGGCACCACGCCGTAAATCTCTTGCGGGTCATAGAGCGGCGGCTCGGCGTCCATGACCACCGCATCAAAGCGCTTCTCGGCGTTGAGGTTGGCCACGATCGAGCGGACGATCTCCAGCGCGTGCTCGTCGTCGTCGGCCACATGGTCGACCACGCCCGAGCGCCGCCCGTGGGTGTCGGCCCCGCCCAGTTCCTCGGCGCTGATCACCTCGCCGGTGGCGGCCTTCACCAGCGGCGGGCCGGCCAGGAAGATGGTGCCCTGCTCGCGCACGATGACGGTTTCGTCGCTCATCGCCGGCACATAGGCGCCGCCGGCCGTGCACGAGCCCATGACGCAGGCGATCTGGGCGATGCCCCGGGCGCTCATCCGGGCCTGGTTGAAGAAGATGCGGCCGAAGTGGTCGCGATCGGGGAACACCTCGGCCTGGTGGGGCAGGTTCGCGCCGCCGCTGTCGACCAGATAGACGCACGGCAGGCGGTTCTGCTCGGCGATCTCCTGGGCGCGCAGGTGCTTCTTCACCGTCATCGGGAAATAGGCGCCGCCCTTCACCGTGGCGTCGTTGGCCACGATCATCACCTCGCGGCCCGAGACCCGGCCGATCCCGGCGATGATCCCCGCGCCCGGCGCCTCGCCCTTGTAGAGGTCGAAGGCGGTCAGCTGGCCGATCTCCAGGAACGGCGAGCCGGGGTCGAGCAGCCGTTCCACCCGCTCGCGGGGCAGGAGCTTGCCGCGCGCCGCATGCTTCTGGCGCGCGCTCTCGGGGCCGCCCAGGGCCGCCGTCGCGACCCTTTCACGCAGTTCCTCCGCCAGGGCCGTGTTGTGCGCAACGTTTTTCGCGAACGAAGCGCTGTTCTTGTCAATAAGCGTGTTCAGCTTCGGCATAAGCGAGGCATAGCCTTTTCCGTTTTACACCGAAAGCGGCGATATTCGACCTTCGCCGACATAGCCGGCGTCTCCTCCGGTGCGTGGTCCTCGTCCTTCGACGAGCTCAGGATGAGGACCATTTACAAGCCCGCGCATCTTACAAGCCCGAGCAGCAGAAAAACCTCATCCTGAGCTTGTCGAAGGACGAGGTTTTCGCCCGCGCGCCGATTGTCACGCTCGCAGGATCAGATGTTCCATCCGGCGCGAACTAGCTCTAGCGTCCCGTCCGTGGTCACCCTTCCAGACTTCATGGCCGATACGGCCCTGGCCCGGTTGTTCTCGCGCGAGCGGCGCGAGGGCGACGCCGCCTGGTTCTCGTTGCCCGGCGGCTCCCTACTCTATGCGCCCGGCGACGCCTCCGACCACCTCTACTTCCTGCGCACCGGCCGCCTCGGCGCCTTCCGCCGCGAAGAGGGCCAGGAGCCGCAGTTCCTGGGCGTGATCCGCCCGGGCGAACCGGCCGGCGAGATGGCGATGATCGCC
>JASGDR010000083.1:0-6914 GCA_047607095.1 Caulobacter sp. | reverse complement strand
TGAAGATCGACACTAAGGGCGAGCGCCTGCCGACCATCGCCATCGACGACCAGGAGCAGCTCGAGGTCGGCGACCTGGTGCTGGCCATGGGCAACCCGTTCGGCGTCGGCCAGACCGTGACCAACGGCATCGTCTCGGCCCTGGCCCGCACCGACGTCGGCGCGGCCGAGTTCGGCAGCTACATCCAGACCGACGCGGCCATCAATCCCGGCAACTCCGGCGGCCCGCTGGTCGACATGGACGGCGACCTGATCGGGGTGAACACCTTCATCATCTCGCGCTCGGGCTCGTCCAGCGGCGTCGGCTTCGCTATTCCGGCGGCCGTGGTGAAGCAGGTCGTGTCGACCGCCCTGGGCGGCGCCCACAGCGTCGTGCGGCCGTGGCTGGGCGTGCGCGGCCAGCCGGTCACCGGCGAGATCGCCAAGGGCCTGGGCATGACCACCCCGCGCGGCGTGCTGGTGTCCGACGTCTATCCCGGCGCCTCGGCCGACAAGGGCGGGATCAAGGAGGGCGACGTCATCCTGTCGATCGACGGCCAGCCGGTGAACGACGAGGGCGGCGGCGCCTTCGCCATCGGCACCCACAAGATCGGCGACCGCGTGCCGGTGGTCATCCGCCGCGGCGACCGCGAGCAGACCCTGACCGTCCGCGCCGAGGCCGCGCCCGAGACCCCGGCCAAGGACGAACGCACCATCACCGGCCGCAACCCCTTCGAGGGCGCGACGGTGATGAACATGTCGCCCGCCGCCGCCCAGGACGTCGGCGCCGACGCCTTCTCCGGCAAGGGCGTGCTGGTCACCAAGGTCGGCCAGGGCTTCGCCCTGAACGCCGGCCTGCGTCCCGGCGACTTCGTGCGCGAGGTCAACGGCAAGGCCGTCAACACCACCGCCGACCTGGCCGCGGCCGTGCGCAACGAGGCGTCCACCTGGACCGTCGTCATCGAGCGCGGCGGCCAGCGCATCCAGGCCCGCTTCCGGACCTGATCCTCGAGGCCCTCTCCCTTCGGGGAGAGGGTTTCCGCTGACCGCGGAACCCCTTAAATCTCCTTCCATGTCCGATCTCTTCCAAGCCGCCGGCATCGCGCCCCACGCGCCCGCGCCGCTGGCCGACCGCCTGCGTCCCCAAAGCCTCGACGAGGTCGTCGGCCAGGAGCATCTGCTCGGCCCCGACGGTCCCATCGGGCGCATGGCCGCGGCTCATCGTCTGGCCTCGATGATCCTCTGGGGCCCGCCCGGCACCGGCAAGACCACCATCGCCCGCCTGTTGGCCAAGGCCGGCGGCTACGAGTTCATGCAGATCTCGGCCGTCTTCTCCGGCGTCGCCGACCTGAAGAAGGCCTTCGAGCAGGCCCGCATGCGCCGTCAGGCCGGGCAATCGACGCTGCTGTTCGTCGACGAGATCCACCGCTTCAACCGCGCCCAGCAGGACGGCTTCCTGCCGTTCGTGGAGGAGGGGATAGTCACCCTCGTCGGCGCGACCACCGAGAACCCCTCGTTCGAGCTCAACGGCGCTCTGCTGTCGCGGGCCCAGGTGTTCGTGCTCAAGCGCCTGGACGAGACCTCGCTCGAGGCCCTGCTGGCCAAGGCCGAGGCCGTCGAGAACCGCAAGCTGCCGGTCGACGCCGAGGCCCGCGCCTCGCTGATCGCCATGGCCGACGGCGACGGCCGCTACCTGCTGACCCTGACCGAGACCCTGCTGTCGATCGGCACGGACACGCCGCTGAACCCGACCCAGCTGGGCCAGCTGCTGCAAAAGCGCCGCCCGGCCTACGACAAGGACCGCGAGGAGCACTACAACCTCATCTCGGCCCTGCATAAGTCGGTGCGCGGCTCCGATCCGGACGCCGCCCTCTACTGGCTGGCGCGGATGCTGGAGGGCGGCGAGGACCCGCTGTTCATCGCCCGCCGCCTGGTGCGCATGGCCAGCGAAGACATCGGCGCGGCCGATCCGCTTTCCTTGCTGCTGACCACCGCCGCCAAGGACGCCTACGACTTCCTGGGCAGCCCGGAGGGAGAGCTCGCCCTGGCCCAGGCCGTGGTCCACATGGCCAGCGCGCCCAAGTCCAACGCCGTCTACACCGCCTACAAGGCCGCCCGCCGCGCGGCCAAGGAGACCGGCAGCCTGATGCCGCCCTCCCATATACTCAACGCGCCCACCAAGCTGATGAAGACCCTCGGCTATGGCGACGGCTACGCCTACGACCACGACGTCGAGGGCGGGGTCTCGGGCCAGAACTACTTCCCCGACGGCATGGCCCGCCCGAAGTTCTACGAGCCCAAGCCGATCGGCGCCGAGGCCAAGGTCAAGGACCGCCTCGACCACTGGAACCAGCTGCGCCGGGGCGGTAAGTGACGGCGAGTTTCGGCTTGCGCTCGTCTTATAATTGTTCTCTATTTGTTCGCGCGGCGGCGACGTAGAGAACGGTCATGGCCAGGGCGATCGATCCGGAGAAGCGCAAGGGCGACCTGATGATCCGCCTCAAGCTCTTCACCACGAATCTGACCACCTACGCCTATGCGATCATGGGGGCCTCGTTCATCGATCCCTACATCAAGGGCGCAGGGTTCAAGGTCGGCAGCTATGTCGGCTTGGCGCTTGCGGTCGCGTTCCACGCCTTGGCGTGGTATATTGCTCCGCACGGAGAAAAGTCATGACGCCGCTTGAGGCCATGATCTACATACTGGGTCCGATCGGCATCGCCGTCGGCATCTACGGGCTTTTCCTCAAGCGCGAGCTGAACGAGCTGGAAGCCCGGCAACGAGAGAAGCACTCCGCTGAGTAAGTCCCAGACGGGCGCGCCGCGCCCGCCCCGCCGTCCGCCCGCGCAACCCAAGCCCAAGGCCTCCGACTCCCCGATCGCGCTGACGCCCGACGAGGTCGCCTTCACGCGCTCGCTGGTGATCCACGAGGACGACAGCGTCTTCGTGCTGAACAAACCCGCGGGCCTTTCCAGCCAGGGCGGCCGCATCAAAGCCCATACGCTGGACGACCTGCTGTGGGCTCTGGCCCGGCGCGACCGGCCGCGCCCGCGCCTTATCCATCGCCTCGACCGCGACACCTCGGGCGTGATCCTCACCGCCCGCACCAAGCCGGCGGCGACCTTCCTGGGCAAGGCGCTGATGGGCAAGCGCTTCCGCAAGACCTATCTGGCCATCGTCGCGCCCGGCGCGCCCGAACCGCGCGGCGGCCAGATCGACAAGGCCCTGCGCCGCGAGTCCATCGGCCGCGAGGCCTATATGCGGGTCTGCGAGGACGATCATCCCGACGCCGAGAGCGCCCGCAGCCGCTATCGAACCCTGGCCGCCAACGCCCAGGCCGCGCTGGTCGAGCTGTCGCCCGACACCGGCCGCATGCACCAGCTGCGCGTCCACATGGCCTCGATCGGCCGCCCCATCGCCGGCGACAGCCGCTACGGCGGGACGCTGATGCTGGCCGGGGCGCCGGTTCCGCGGCTGATGCTGCACGCCGCCCGGCTGGTCTTCCCCCATCCCGAAGGCGGCGAGCGGCGGATCGAGGCTTCGATCCCCGACGACATGAAGGCCGTGCTGGAAAGGCTGGACTTGGCGCTTCCGGAACGCTGAACTCGGCCGGGCCGTTTGAGAGGCAAGGGAGAAACGCCATGAAGTCCGCCCGCCTTGCTTCTGCTCTCGTCGCCGGCGTCCTGGTCCTCGGCGCCTGCGCCACCGCCAAGCCCACCGTCTATCGGCCGCAAGCCACCGCCACCGACGTCGGTTTCGCCCAGTACAGGATGGAGGAGGGGCGTTATCGCGTCACCTTCCGCGGCGGCCCCGGCGCGCCGGCGGGGCAGGTCACCGACTACGCCTTGCTGCGGGCGGCCGAGCTGGCCCTGGCCGACGGCTACAGCTGGTTCCGCGTCGCCGACCGCATCACCCAGTCGACGGGCGGAGGCGGCGGTCCGACCCTTTCGATCGGCGGCGGTTCGGGCAGCTATGGCCGTCGCTCGTCGGTGGGCCTCGGCGTCGGCACCAGCTTCAATCTTGGTCCCGGTCCGGTGCTCAGCACCACGCTGGAAGTCGTGTTCGGCAAGGGGCCGCGCCCGCCGGGCGAGGCCTATGACGCCCAGAGCGTCGTCGACACCATCGGCAAGGGCATGGGGCGGGTCTGACCTCGGAGGGGAGCATGCGGTTCGTTTGCTGCGTCGTCGTCGCGCTTCTGGCGTGCGGTCAGGCCGCCGCCCAGCCGCGCGATCAGCGCTTCTTCTGGCGCAGCGCCTCGGCCAAGCCGGCCGTCTGCTTCGAGATGGCCGAAGGGCGCCTGCGCGCGCCGGCGTCCGACGGAAGGGTCCGCGTGGCGCGCTATTCGCTGGTCGGCGAGACCCTGCTGCTGGAAGACCCGCACGAAGAGGGCTGGGCGGCCTGGCATCCTGATCTTTACGGCTCGGCCAGGGATCGCAAGTCGCGCGAGCGGAAAGCCGAACGGCTGGATCGCGCCCGGGAAGAGGTCTGGTTCTTGCTGCGGAGCCTGCCGCGCGTGGAAAGGCTCACGCCGTCGGAGCTGACGCTTCAGGCGCGCGACGGGCGGCGGGCGCGGTTCGTCGCCGCCCGCGTCTGCGATCTTCCGGAAAGCTGACCCGGATCTAAGCCGCGTTGCGCGCCGCGTAGGGGTGGGCGGCCCGCAGCGAGGCGTGGCTGAGGCCGGCGGTCTCGGCGGCTGCGAAATAGCCTTCCGCCGGCAGGCCCTGCAGGCTGACCATCGGCGCCAGGCCGCGGGCCTCGCGACCGAAGGCCATGATGTCGGCGGCGATCTTCTCGGCCGGGCCGGCCAGGTCGCAGGCGTCCAGCGTCAGGCCCGCCAGGCGGGCGTCGCGCAGGTGCTTGAAGGCTTCCTTGTCGGGCGGCACGCGGGCGACGACGCCGCGGGTCAGGGCCTTCAGCAGGCCGACCACTTCCAGCAGGCGCCCGGCGGGCGTGCCGCGGGTGACGTCCACCAGCTCGATCATCACTCCGCCGCGCAGCAGGGCCAGCGACAGGCCCGAGGTGCCGGTCAGCAGGTCGCGGCCGCGCTGGGTGCCCAGGGTGCGGAACGAGGCGGGCAGGACGAGGTCTGGCTTTTCGTTGCCCTGCGCGGCCTTGGCGAAGGCCGCGCCATAGCGCAGCGTCGCCTCGTCGATGAAGGCGATGTCCTTGTCGGCCAGCTTGGTGATCGCCCGGCCGCTGATCGAGCGGCCGGTGCCCAGGTGGGTGACGATCGGCTCGACGCGGATGGCGGTGGTGACGTTGCGGCGCAGGCCGACCACGTGCTCCAGCGCGAAATCGACCCGCAGGGCCGCGCCGCCGCTGGTGGTGAAGGCCACGGGCGTACGGCGCATCTCGTCGCTGACGTCGATGTCCATCCGGAACGGCGAGCGTTCGGAGTCGCGGCGGGCGCGGGCGGCCAGCACCACGGAGGGGTCGATCGTGCGGCAGACGACGCCGCCGGCCTCGACCCCGATCACCGAGCGCACGCCGATGTCGCGCAGCTCGGCCGCGCCCAGCAGGTGGGTCAGCACGTCCTCGAGGATGCGGATGCTGGCGGCCTGGGCCGACAGGCCCTGGTCGTTGTGGGTGGCGATCAGGAAGTCGTCCTCGCTGACCCGTCCCCGCAGGTCGCCGCGGTCGAGATGTTCGTTCAGCTTGCGCTCGACATAGGTCCAGACGTCGGTGCGCTTCTGGTCCCACCAGTCGCCGGCCCAGCGGCGAATGGCCTTGATGCTGATCACGTTGACCGATCCGCGACCGATCAGGTCCGAACTGGCGAGCCGGTTCAGCATCGCCGGCGGCAGGGCCAGGCGCTCGGTCGTGTCGTCCGTGGGAGGCAGGGAGGCGGGCATCGGACCGTGGGAATCGCGGGAGGAGATCAAAGCTTGCCCCGCTCGCCCTTAACCTCCGGTGCAGGAACAGGGTTTAGGTCGTCTTTACCTTGTCTTCAAAGCCTTGCGCGGCAAGGCCCCGCCCGGTTTCGGCCGCGTTAATCCTCGGCGATGTCCGGAATGGCGAAATTGACCGGGACCAGGCAGCCCTTCTGGCCCCAGGTCGAGCGGTCCGGGCGGGCCTTGTAGAGCATGCTGCGCGCCGCCAGGCCGAAGGTCTCCACGGGCTGCGCGCCCAGGATCTCGATCGGCCAGATGCGCCCCTCGGGCGTGATGTCGAACTGCAGCAGCGCCCAGCCCTCGACCCGCTCGCGCGCGAACGGAACGGGATAGGCCTTGTCGAGCGGGAGGTTCAGCGCCGCGCGCTCGACGCGGCAGGCGATCTGCGGCTTGGCGGCCGGCTTGGTCGGCGTGCGGGGCGGCGGGTCGGTCGGCCTGGGCCGCGCCGCCTGCACGCCGTAGCAGCCCGTCACCGGCTTGCCCGAATGGAACCGGGATCCGGCGATCGCGAGGGCGGTCTGGTCGGCCAGCACCGGATTGCCGCCCTGGGCCGCGATCCGCACGTTGCGCACCCGGCCCTCGGCGTCGATGTCGTAGAGCACGCCGGCCCAGGCGGCGGCGAAGTCGCGATCGTCGAAGCTGCGCAGATCGGGATGGCTGATCATGGCGGGCAAGCGACGGGGCGCCTTGCCGCAGTCGCCGCGGGCCGAAAGGGCGTTGCGCACGATCGGCGAGGCCTCGCGTTTCCGCGTCGCGACGATCTCCAGCAGGGTGGCCGTGGGGGTCTTGGCCAGCGGCGTGTAGGTCTGCGAGACCTCCAGCCGGCAGCCGCTCGCGGCCTTGCCGGGCTCGAACCGCCAGCGGGCGAAGGCGGCGACCAGGTTCTGGTCCGGCTGGGCCTGCGCCACGCGGCGGATATCGAACGGCGCGCCTTTGGCGTCGACGGCGAAGGTGACCGCGCTGGTCGGCTGATCGTCGGCCCGGAAGCCCTCGATCGTCACGCCGGGGGGAGGGTATTGCGTGGTGACGTCCGGATGGAACGGGG
>JASGDR010000082.1:0-4661 GCA_047607095.1 Caulobacter sp. | reverse complement strand
CCGCTGCGCTTGAACGACGAGCGCATGGCCGCCGTCGCCGACGCCCTGCGCGCCAGCGGGGCCAAGGCCGTCGCCGACCTCGGCTGCGGCGAGGGCAAGCTGCTGGCCCGCCTGGTGCGCGAGCGCTGGGTCGAACGCCTGATCGGCGTCGACGCCTCGGCCCGCGACCTGGAATGGGGAGCCAAGCGCCTGAAGCTGCACCTGGCCGGCGGCCCGCCCGAAGGCCGGGTGACGCTGCTGCACGGTTCGGTCACCTATCGCGACCGCCGCTGGGAGGACGTCGACGCCGTGGCCCTGGTCGAGGTGATCGAGCACCTGGACGCCGACCGCCTGCCCGCCCTGCGCAAGGTGGTGTTCGGCGTCGCGCGGCCGAAAACGGTCGTCGTGACCACCCCGAACGCCGAGTACAACGCCCTCTTCCCGAACCTGGCCGCCGGCGCCTTCCGCCACCCCGACCACAGGTTCGAGTGGACGCGCGCGGAGTTCCGCGCCTGGGCCGACGCGATCGCCGCCGACCACGGCTACGCGGTCGCCTATGACGACATCGGCAAGCGCGACGAGACGCTCGGCGCGCCGACCCAGATGGCCGTCTTCACGCGGGCCGGCTGACCCCGCCGCGCCTCTGGATTTCCCGTTCGAGTAATCGCATGACCACCCTCGATATCCCCGACTTCGCCCTCGTCGTGCTGATCGGCGCCTCGGGCTCCGGCAAGTCGACCTTCGCCGCCAAGCATTTCGCCCCGACCGAGGTGATCTCGTCGGACCATTGCCGCGCGCTGGTGATCGACGACGAGACCGACCAGTCGATCAGCGGCGACGCCTTCGACCTCGTGAAGGCCATCGCCGAGAAGCGCCTGAAGCATCGCCGCCTGACGGTGATCGACGCCACCAACGTTCGCGCCGCCGACCGCAAGGGCTGGATCGAGCTGGCACGGCGCTGGCACGCCCTGCCCGTCGCGATCGTCGTCGATCCCGGCGTCGACACCTGCTTTACGCGCAACAAGGCCCGCCCCGACCGCGACTTCGGCATCGGCGTCGTGCAGCGCATGACCTCCGAGATCCGCCGGGGCCAGGGCGGCCTCCAGCGCGAGGGCTTCCGCCAGGTGTGGAAGCTGGCCGGCGAGGCCGAGATCGACGCCGCGACGATCACGCGCACGCCGCTGTGGACCGACAAGCGGCACGACCAGGGCCCGTTCGACATCATCGGCGACATCCACGGCTGCGCCGACGAGCTGCAGGATCTGCTGGCCGCGCTCGGCTACGCCGTGGCCTGGAGCGAGACGGGCGGCGAACGCTCGGTGGTCGTCACGCCGCCGACGGGCCGCAAGGCGGTGTTCGTCGGCGACCTGGTCGATCGCGGCCCCAACTCGCCCGACGTGCTGCGCATCGTCATGAGCATGGTCGCGGCCGGAACCGCCTACTGCGTCCAGGGCAACCACGAGCGCAAGTTCGGCCGCTGGCTGGAAGGCCGCAAGGTGACGATCGCCCACGGCCTGCAGCAGACCATCGACCAGTACGAGGGGACCGACCGCGGCTTCCGCGCCGCCCTGCCCGCCTTCCTCGACGGGCTGCGCAGCCATGTCTGGCTGGACGGCGGGCGGCTGGCCGTGGCGCACGCGGGCCTGAAGGCCGAGATGATCGGCCGGGGCTCGGGCGCGGTGCGCGAGTTCGCGCTCTACGGCGAGACGACCGGCGAGATCGACGAGTTCGGCCTGCCCGTCCGCGCCGACTGGGCGGCCCACTATCGCGGCGAGACGGCCGTGATCTACGGCCACACGCCGATGCCCGAGGCGCAGTGGGTCAACAACACCCTCTGCATCGACACCGGCTGCGTGTTCGGCGGCAAGCTGACGGCGCTGCGCTGGCCTGAAAAGGACCTGGTCGAGGTTCCCGCCCGGCGGGTCTGGTGCGAGCCCATGCGTCCGCTGGTTCCCCCCGGCGGCGATCGCTCGGCCCAGGCCGCCGCCGACGACCTGCTGGACATGGAGGACGTCAGCGGCCGTCGCTGGATCGACACCACGCTGCGCGGCCGCGTCGTGGTCGCCGAGGAGAACGCCTCGGCCGCCATCGAGGTCATGAGCCGCTTCGCCCTGGCCCCGCAGTGGCTGGCCTATCTGCCGCCGACCATGTCGCCGGTCGAGACCAGCGCTCGCGAGGGCTGGCTGGAGCGCCCGGAAGAGGCCTTCGCCCACTACCGCGAGCGCGGCGTGGCCGAGGTGGTCTGCGAGGAAAAGCATATGGGCTCGCGGGCGGTGATCGCGCTGTGCCGCACGGCCGAGGCGGCCAAGGCGCGCTTCGACGCCGCGGACGGCGAGACCGGCGCGATCTGGACCCGCACCGGCCGCGGCTTCTTCGCCGACGCCGCCACGACCGAGGCCCTGCTGGCCCGCCTGCGCGGCGCGGTCGACGCGGCCGGCCTATGGGACGAGCTCGCCACCGACTGGCTGCTGCTGGACGCCGAGATCATGCCCTGGTCGGCCAAGGCCGGCGCGCTGATCGACGCCCAGTACGCGCCGGTCGCCGCCTCGTCCCGCGCCGGCCTCTCGGCGGCGGCGGACGCGCTGTCGCGGGCGGCCGCCCACGGCGCGCCGGTGACCGAGCTGCTGGCCAAGGTCACCGACCGGGCCGCCCGCGCCGACCTCTACGCCGAGGCCTGGGCGCCCTATGTCTGGCCGGTCTCCGGCGTCGACGACCTGAAGATCGCGCCGTTCCACCTGCTGGCCGGCGAGGGCCGCGTCTGGTTCGACCAGGACCATGTCTGGCACATGGGCCTGGCCGATCGCCTGGCCGCGACCGGAGACAAGGTCATCGCGCCGACGCGCTGGCGGATCGTGCCGCTGGCCGACGAGGCCGCCTGCGCCGACGCGATCGCCTGGTGGGAAGCCCTGACCGGCGCCGGCGGCGAAGGCATGGTGGTCAAGCCGCGCGATTTCGTCGCGCGCGGCGCCAAGGGCCTGCTGCAGCCGGCCCTGAAGGTCCGCGGCCGCGAGTATCTGCGGATCATCTACGGCCCCGAGTACGACGCGCCGGAGCATCTGGAGCGGCTGCGGGTGCGCGGGCTGGGCGGGAAGCGCAATCTGGCCCTGCGCGAATTCGCGCTCGGCCACGAGGCGCTCAAGCGCTTCGTCGAACGCGCGCCGCTGCGCAAGGTGCACGAGTGCGTCTTCGCTGTCCTGGCGATGGAGAGCGAACCGATCGATCCGCGCCTCTAGCCCCGACAGGTCCCGAGAACGGCCGCGAGGTCGTTCCCGGGACCCCGGCGGCCCCGGACGCATGCCGCCGCGACGCGGCAGGGCCATGTCCAGGCCGTGGAGGATGCGGTCGCGCGCTGCTCAGTCTCGTCTCGGGGTTGCGCCGCAAGGCGCGCTCGGCTCAAACGGTGCAGTTTGAGACGCCTGGTCGAAAAAAAGGGGCCGGAGCGCGCTAAAAGGAGCCGGGACGACAGTCCGGCCACGGGGGGGGATTCGACGCATGACGAACGGCGTCCGGGAGGATCGTCTGCCGCATCTGGCCGCCTGCATCGGCGCCGACTACGCCGACAGCTTCGCCGCCTGCCGCGAACTGCTGGCCGCGATGTTCGAGCTGGAAGCGCCCTCGCCCGAGGCTCGCGCCGGCTACGTCATGGACTTCGCGCTCTACGACTACGGCCCGATCAAGCTGGGCATGTCCCGGGCTCCGGCCTCGATCATGGTCCGCGATCCCCAGCTCATCGCGCGGACGGGCGTCGACCAGTTCCATGTCCAGTACTACCGGACCCACGGCTTCGTCCTGACGCTGGACGGCGCCGAGCAGGCGGTCAGGCCGGGCGACGTCTGCATGCTCGACCTGTCCCGTCCGGCCGCCGTGCGCACCGAAGGGATCGACAACCTGTCCGTCATCGTCTCCCGCGAGCTGCTCCTGCCGCTGCTGGCGGACGCGGGCGACGTGCACGGACTGGTGCTGCGCCACGACAGCGAGGCCGGCGTCACCGTCCGAGAGCATCTGGAAGAGATGTGGCTGCAGGGGCCCCGCCTGACCGTCGCGCAGGGGCTCGAATGGAGCCGCGCCACGGCGGCCCTGCTGGCCGGCGTCGTCCGGGCCAACGGCCAGAGCCGCGCGGCGACCCGGGCCGAGATGCGCAAGAGCCAGCTCCGCGCCATTCACCGTCGCATCGACCGCGACATCGGCGACCCGAACCTTGGTCCGGCCGCCCTCGCCGGCCAGTTCTTCGTGAGCCGTCCGACCCTCTACCGCATGTTCGAGCCCTATGGCGGCATCGGGAAATACATCCTCGGCCGCCGCCTGACCGGCGTGTTCCGCGACCTGTCGGACCCGTCTCTGGCCCACGAGAAGATCGCCGCGCTCCTGCACCGCTGGGGGTTCGAGAACCACACGGCCGCCGGACGCGCCTTTCGCGCCGCCTACGGCATGACGCCGTCGCACTGCCGGTCCCGGTCTCTGGCCCTGCGCAGGACCGGCGGCGCGGCGAGCGAGGCGACCTTCGACATTCCGCCCGAGATGCCGGCGAACGTCAGGGCGTTCCGGAACATCGCCGCGTCGGACGACTGACCGGCCGCGTCGGCGGCGGCGGAACATCCGCGAGCACCGGGCGTTTCGCGGGCGAGCGGGAATCGACTCGGTTTCCATCTTCGGATCGAAGGGCGGGGCGGGCGCTCGCGGAT
>JASGDR010000081.1:0-5446 GCA_047607095.1 Caulobacter sp. | reverse complement strand
GATGCTGCACAAGCGCCTTGCGCGCGGAAGCGAGCGCCTTGTCGCTCTCGCCACCCCGGCCACTATCCAATTACCTGAGCCATCCGGTGGAAATGGGGCCGCCGACTACTCGGCATTCAGCACCATCCTGTCGCCACCGCTGGTCTACCGTCTGGACATCGCGTCCAGGCACAACGAGGAACCCTGCTCAGAGGCGCCGGAGCATATTCGCGCCCCGGCTCTGGGCAGGCATCTGTCAGTACCCGCAACTCCCCCGATGGTTCGCAACATATGCCACACAGATCCAGCCGCCCTTATCTTGCGTGCACTCCTGCGGCTTCGCCGGTGTATAACAATCGCGCCGCCCCCAGCGGCTCTCGGAAGCGTCGGCTGCCCACTTATTGGTCTGCCGAAGGGCTTCAGCGCGTGTCTCGCCCGCGCCATAGACGGCTTGTCCAGCCCATGCTGCGGTCGCGGCCATGACGACGCTTGTCGCGACGATCAGCGCAATTTTCGTTTTAGCCATAAGAGTTCTCCCCTTCCTGGAGCGCGGCTCCCATAGCCCGCCGACCAGTTCGCCTCCTATGGATAGGAATTAGCTGCCCGAATTCGCATCCCTCACATAGGGGATGCGGCACTGCCTGAAGCGGGATCAAGGACAGAAGCAGAGCATGTCGGGCAGTACGGAGGCGACGCCCTCCAATTCAGATAAACGCCCGCCCCCTTTAAAACACCGCCCATTGAAACAGTTATGAAATATGAGATCAATCCAGAGCGATCGGCGGAAGGTTTGCAATCATCGCCACCAATTGCCCTTGTCGGCGACATTCCGATTTTGCAAGAATAGATTTGAGCTGACTACGCACAGTATGCTTGCTTACTCGGCGTGTTTCGGCGATTTCCTCGACAGATTCACCGCGTGAGAGCGAAATCGCCACGACAGCCTCGGCGTAACTGAATCCGAAAAGACGCTGAAGGCGATGAGTAACGTCGCCTTTGCAGGCTGGGCCATTGACAACAACCAGCGCGTAAGCACGCCCGATGTTTGACAACGGTGCGACGGTAAGGGTCGAGCCCGCAAGGCAGCCTGCATCGAGACGCACTACGTTTGCTTCAGGCAATCGTGGGTCAGTGGCCCGTCGTAGCGCCCAGCGCAATGCTTCACCACCTGCCTCCCCAAGATCGAGAATGCCTCGTCGGACTATCGAAGCCCCATAACGCTCAATGAGTTTGCATGCTTCGGCATTCGCATCTCGGAGACACCCTTCGGCATCGACCTGGAAAATTGCTAGGTTGAAGCGGTCAAGCGTCGCCCGGGCACGGCCCTCTGTGTGAGCATTCAATAGTAAACGGGTACGGATGATCAGCATCCGCTTAAAATCGACAGCTAGCTCCTGCAACAGGCCAACCTCGCCTTCTGCAAAGCTGGACGAGTGCTCGCCACGATGCACTCCGATCGCACCAATGCCCCAAGGCGTCTGAAATGACGCACCGAGCACATGGCACGTATCATCGCCTATTGGCTTGTAGAAACGGCTGTAGATTTCCGAATTTCGCAACCGAACTGGAGAAACGAGATCCTCGGTGATGTTCCAAAATCGGTTGATGCACGACGGTACAGCGCTAGCTCGCTGAAGAAGGTCTTTGTCCGCAAGGCTCCCATAAAGCGCGACCTCGTCCGCCCTCCAATGGCCGGTGTGAGCCATGCTTAGATGCTGGCCTGTTCGATCAACGAAATGCATAACCGCCGACCGAGCGTCGCATGCATTGCGGATCAGGTGAGGTAGAGCTTCGAATACCTCATCATCATACGCCGCCTCATAGATTGTCTCGCGCCGTAGCATGTTCTCCCCCTGAACGAAGCTTAGGAGCACGCTAAACTCGCGACAAGAACGACTTGTACGTCGCGCGAAAAGGCAGGGGTATCTGCTGGGGTTCATTACGATTGCGGCCTATTGCAGATCAGTGCGCCCCAGCCCTTCGCCACAGGCGACGGGCGAAGCTGCGCTCCTCCTGACCCACGGCGTGGGTGTAGATCGTGGTTGTCTCCAGCTTGGCGTGACCCATCCAGCGCTGCGTGAGACCGGGCGGCACTCGATCTTCCGCATTGGCGATGCCGAAGGCATGGCGCAGCCCCTTCGGTGTCGCCTGCGGCCCCACGATACCCGCGCGGTGCATGACGTCTTTCACACGCCGCCAGGCTGTCTGTCGGCACCACGGCCAGAGCGGAGCATCCGGCGCACGGCTGACGGCCAGATCGCACAGCGCCCGCATCAGTTCGGGCGGGATGGGAACGGCGCGGAAAACGCGGCGGCGTCGCTTGAGTGTGCGGAAGACGACCCGCCCCGCCGCCCGATCGAGGCGCGCCGGCGTCACGGCCAACGCCTCGCTAACGCGGCAACCGGTAAGGGCCAACAGCAAGCAGAGCGCCTGGGTCTGAGGCGCTGCCTTCTCGGCCGCGCGAACGAAGCGCTTCCATTCGGAGGCGCAGAGATATTTGCGTGCACCATCGGCGTCGAACAGTCGGGCGAGGGCTTCGGCGTCGCTCAGCATGCAATCAGCCCACCTGCAACAGAATGGGTAATAGGGTTGCAAGTAGGCCCATGCGGAGAAGCCTTATTTTCTGCGTGTTTCAGACAGCCCTACCCTTCGGGCTCGTCGCGCCAAGTAACGAGTGCGCCCATGCGTAAATGCTTGGTGAGAAAGGCGATCTCGGGCAACCGAATTACCCATACGGTTACAAATTCCCTGCGGGATTTTTCCTTTGTGGGGGTGATGTGTGGTCTATCTGCTTCACCGGTATGTTGTTCGTCGGCCTGAACGGAGCATGCGCTATTTGCGCCCTGTGGCGCTACTAGGCGCACTGGGACTGCTCACGTCCTGCGACGCCGTACTCAATCCGCCGAAGATGAGCGTCACTCGCTACCTGTGGCGCGGGATCACTGTCACGAACGACGATACACGCTCGTTCCAGGTGCAGCGGATCATTGCCAATGGCAGTCCGGAAAACGCCAACTGCAACAACTACCCGAACCACACGCTTGCGCCGGGGGAAACGCAGACGGCGGTGTTTCTGCTCTGCGGCAATATCCGGCAGGTCGAGGTCGCAACGGACATCGGTAGCCGCAGCTTTGTCGTCGAGGGCGACTGATGCGGTGGCTGATAGCAACAGCGTGCGCGACGGCGCTGCTGGGCTCTGCCGCATCGGCACAGCCCCCGAACAAAGAACAGGCGCAACGACAGGCCTACGACCATGCGCTGACCTGTTTCGTGGCGAATGCCCATGCCGCTAACGAGCGTAAGAGAGCGGGCGATACGGATAAGGCCGCCATCTATCTTGCAAACGCGAAACGCTCGTTTGATGGCGCTGTCGCCATGGGTCGTGCCATGGGCCTTTCCAACCGCACCATGAATGGCGACTTGGACGCGGCCAGCGCCAGAGATTTAGGGCGGTTCATGGCCGACCGTGAGGCATTCCTGGCTGCAGCTTCGACCTGCAAAGCACTTGGTTTGATGTAGTTAGGTCTGGCGGACTAGGCTCTGTAAGCGCGCATCGATGGTCACGCCATGCGTCGCCGTCGCCACTTCGGTCGCAACGATCCCCGCCGCTCGGAACTCAGCCAAAGACGCTTGAACGCCGCTATCGAGCGTTGGAACGACCGCATCTAACGGGTCAGGTGACACCGTCGCTGCTGCCTTCTGAGCGGTCTTGGGTCCCAAGATCGCTTCCAGACCGTTCTGCGCAGCCGTAATCTGATCTAGCTGTTTCTGAAAATCTGGATTCTTGTCCGCGCCATGCGCGCCCGCATTCAGCAACTGTTCTTTGGCCAGTTGCAGCGCCCGTAACTCGCCCTCCGGCGTGCCCAGGGCCTGCGCCTTCTCGATTTCGCGACGGCGAGCCTCCTCGCGTTCGCGATAGGCGCGCTCGTCCTCGTCGGAGGTAAAGCGCAGATCCTTGTCGAAGATCTTCCGGTCGTAGAAGTCGTGCGTGAAATCGTCCACGACCCGGTGAGCGTCGGCCTGCGCGGCATGCAGCGCGACCTCAGAAGCCTGCCCTGCAGCCGCCGCCGTGCGGGTCTGCTGCGCCACTGTTTGGGCGGCGACGCTCGCGGCCAGCACCTCCGCTTTCAATGCAGACAGAGCGCCCGGGCCAGCCTGTTCCAGCCGTTTGGCCAAATTGCCGAGCCGTCCAAGCTGCCCCTCCGCTTGAACAAGCGCACCGGCGTCGCCGCTGGCGGAAGCGGCGCTGCGCAGTTCCTCGATATGGGCCTCTAGCTGGGCCTGAGCGCTGGCGATCTGTCCGGCCAGTTCCGCGCGGATACTCGTATCCGGCTCGACCGGCTGCGCCTGTCGAGCACTGGACACACTATCTGTACGATAAAGCGCTATAGAGCCCCACTCATTTGCACAACTATAGCGCGCATATGGTTAAGCTTTCGTTAACCCCATGACGGCGCGGGGAATGTCACGCTGTCAGCATCTCAATGAAACGCGGCCCGAGCCCCCTCACGGAGGCGGTGAGCGTTCATCTGCATGCAGGCGACCATCTTGGCCGCGACGACCTGGCGCTCACCCCGCAGCCGCTTGGCATGGAGGGCGAAGACTGTCGCCAGCGCCTCCCATTGAGCCGCGTCGGTCGGATCGATCTCAGCCTCAGCCACCTCTTGCACCAATGCTTCAAGCTCACGGCGTTCTTCGGCGGGCATTTCCGCCAGCACCGCGCGATAGGGCTCCGCATCCCGCATCATCATGCACTCGCTTTCTGTGCCCAGGATGCTCAGAACTCCATAGCTCCGCCAATCCCGTAGATTTCGGGGGTCGGAGCGGATGATGCCATTCGCCGCGCCTCGGCAAACGGCATCATCGACAGCGCACTACTGGCGGGGGAAACCCATGCCCTTCGCCCGCGCTACCGCCCACCGAGCGATGCTATAGATGCCCAGGCTTCCCCCGCCGATGATGAGGCACCCAGCCGCTATTTCAGCGGCCGGATTGTAGTACGCGGCGATCACCAACACCGGTATGGCCGCCAGCAGCCAGGTGGTCAGCGGCGGCGTCTGTTGATCGTTTTCCATATTCAGCCCTCCTGCTTTTTGTGCGCCCACCAGGCGATGAGCGTATTCGTCGGCACGAAGCCGTCGAACTGTTCGGTCACGTCAAATGCTTCCCAGACCGCCATCAGCCCCTTCGGTCCCCACAGGACGAACAGCACCAATGCGCTGAGAACGTCGCCCACGGTGCCGACGCCAAGCATCAGCCGACCGACTGAGAAATCGAACAGATCCGCCAAAATGCAGATCGTGAACTTGATGCCCGGATGAAGATTGAGGCCCTGATAGGTCGTACTGAACACGTCACACCCCCTCGCTGTTGATCGCTAACGGTCCAAATCAAATCCCTTGTCGTCTGGTGCACGCACCTCCTGCGGAGTTGGTTCGCGCCGCGCCCAGGTCTCCTCGAACGACTG
>JASGDR010000080.1:0-2838 GCA_047607095.1 Caulobacter sp. | reverse complement strand
GGCGTGGTGATGACCACGGCGTCCAGACGCATCGGGCGGTGGTCGGGATAGAACAGCTCGTTCGAGACAGCCGCGTCGACGGTGACCCAGGCGCCGTCGCCCGACAGGACGGTGGCCGACGGCACCAGCCAGCCGCGGTGAGCGTGGGCGGCCAGCGGCAGGGCGGCCAGGGCCGCGGTCGCGGCGGTCAGGGCCAGGAGGCGCTTGCGGATGTTCATGGCGTTTTCCCCTCTTACTTGACGGTGACCGAGACGGCGCCGAGTTCGGCCGTCCCCTTGGCGGTGGCGGTTTTGCCCGGCTTGCCCCAGGTGAACGGGACGCGGACGGCCTCGTGGCCGCCGACCTCGCGGGCGGCCTCGACCACCAGGGTGTATTCGCCCGGCGCCAGCTTGCCGAGCGGGCTCTTGGCGCTGCTGAAGACCAGCTTCTGCGGGCCCGGCGCGCGGGTGGCGCTGGTGACGCCGTCGACCGGGAAGCTCATGGTGCGGCCGGCCTTGCGCCACCACTGGCGCATGTCCTTCAGCCACTTCTGGCCTTTGTCCTCGCGGGAGTCGGCGTCGTACCAGACGGCCAGGGTGGCGGCGGCCGAGGCGTCGGGGCCTTCGACCCAGATGGCGACGTAGGGCTTGTGGTACTCGGCCACGGTCAGGCGCGGGATCTCGACGGTGACGTTGAGGTCGGCGGCCATCGCCGGAGCGCCGACGGCGGCGCCGGCGAAGGTCAGCAGGGAGACGGTGCGCTTCACGGAAGGCGGCCTTTCTCTAGAGGTGGACGAACAGGATCACGAGGAGAAGCGGTATGGCCAGCCCGGCGGCGGTCAGCGGCCAGGTCATCGGCCGCCCGCGGGCGTGGAACTGCAGCAGGATCAGGCCGGTGACCGTGAAGATCACGCAGGCGCCGGCGAAGATGTCGATGAACCAGCCCCAGGCCTTGCCGGCGCTGCGGCCCTTGTGCAGGTCGTTGAGCAGGCTGATCGCGCCGCGGGTGGTCTTTTCGTGCTCGACGGCGCCGGTCTCGCGGTCGATGGCGATCCAGGCGTCGCCCCCGGGGCGGGCCAGGGCCAGATAGACCTCGGCGTCGGACCATTCGCCTTCGCGGCGGGCGATGTCGGCGTCGACGGCTTTGTCGAGCCAGGTCTCGACCTGGATCGGCAGCGGGCGCTTGCCCTCCGTCGGGCCCTTGGCCAACTGCGCCAGCAGGTCGGCGGGCAGGGTCGCCTTGCGGGTGACCACCTTGGGCTCGGTTTCGATCTGGCCGGCGTGGTTGAGGGTGAAGCCGGTGATCGCGAACATCAGCATGCCCACGAGGCTGAGCGCCGCGCTGATCCAGTGCCACTGGTGCAGCTGCTTCAGCCAGAAGGAACGGCGGTTCTGTTCGGCGGCGGCTTTCACGGGGGTCCGGGACGGAAGAGCTTCGACGCCGCCGTCCATACTTGAGAGCGACTTGCAATTACAAGAGCGGATATCGCTCCGGCGCCGCTTGGCGACAAACTGTCCGTGATCGCTTCCGCGCGGGGTCGCGACACGGGCGCCGTTGTCGATCCTGCTTGGGAAAGGCGCATTCGCCCGCCCGAAACGGGCATCTTCCGCCGCCGGCCGGCGCGGGGCCCGGTTCAGCTATATTATAACAGTGTGCGGCCAACTTGGCCTCGACAAGCGCGGCCCAACAAAAGAAACATCCAGGCTTCCTGCCGCGAGGGGACTTCGCGGGCTGCATTGGGGTCGTTTCGTGAAAGCGCTTTTCTTCTCGGTTTCGCTTCTGTCGCTCGTGGGCGGCGCCGCTCTCGCCCAGGACTATCTGCCCCAGCCGGCCCCGCCGACCCCGCCGATCGCCGCCCCGCAGGACGTGGCCTATCCGGGCGTGCTCAAGCTCTACGTCGACGCCACCGACCTCGAGCGCAAGATCTTCGACGTCAAGCTGACCCTGCCGGTCGCCAAGGCCGGTCCGCTGACCCTCTATTATCCGGAGTGGGTGCCGGGCGGCCACTCGCCGCGCAACGACATCGACAAGCTGGCGGGCCTGGTCATCACCGCCAACGGCCAGGTGATCCCGTGGAAGCGCGACGTGGTCGAGGTCAACGCCTTCCACCTCGACGTGCCGGCCGGCGTGACCGAGCTGTCGGTCTCCTACAAGTTCCTGTCGCCGGTCGAGACCAAGGTCGGCCGCATGGTCATGACCCCGGACATGCTGAACCTGCAGTGGCTGCAGATGGCCATGTATCCGGCCGGCCACTTCACCCGCCGCATCGCCGTCGAGCCGACCGTCAAGCTGCCTGAAGGCTTCCAGTTCGCCTCGGCGCTGGAGATCGCCAAGACCGAAGGCCAGGTCACGACCTTCAAGCCGACCACGATCGAGACCCTGGTGGACTCGCCGATGTTCGCCGGCCGCTACTTCAAGTCGGTCGATCTGGACCCGGGCGCCAAGGTTCCGGTGCGCCTGAACATGGTGGCCGACAAGCCCGAGCTGCTGGAGTTCAAGCCCGAGCAGATCCAGATCCACAAGAACCTGGTGCAGCAGGCCTACAAGCTCTACGGCTCGCACCACTACGACCACTACGACTTCCTGGTGGCCCTGTCGGACCAGCTGGGCGGCATCGGCCTGGAGCACCACCAGTCGAGCGAGAACCGCGTCGCGCCCAAGTACTTCACCGACTGGGAAAAGGCCTATGTCGGTCGCGACCTCCTGGCCCACGAATACACCCACTCGTGGAACGGCAAGTTCCGCCGCGGTGCGGACCTGTGGACCCCGACCCTCAACACCCCGATGCGCGACAGCCTGATGTGGGTGTACGAGGGCCAGACCCAGTACTGGGGCTATGTGCTGTCGTCGCGCTCGGGC
>JASGDR010000079.1:0-4221 GCA_047607095.1 Caulobacter sp. | reverse complement strand
TCCACCTCCCAGCCGTCCTCGTAGAACCCGCCCAGGACGTTGATCGACTTGGCGTGGCCCAGGTCCGCCGCCCGCCGGAACCAAGCCAGGGCCCCGGCGCGATCGGCGACGACGCCCTCGCCCAGCATCAGCCGCGTGGCGTAGTTGTACATGCCCCAGTCGGATCCGGCGTCCGCCGCCTGGCGATACCATTGAGCGGCGACGGCGAGATTGGCCGGCGCTCCCCAGCCGTTTTCGTAACAGCGACCCACCATGTTCAGCGCCATGGCGTGCCGCTGGCTCGCGGCCTTCAGAAACCAGTCGAGGGCCTGGGCCGGGTCCTCGGCCCCGCCGGCGCCGTCCAGCAACATCTGTCCGACCATGGCCTGGGCGTCGGCCAATCCCCGGCGGGCGTGCCCCAGGAGCCAGGCGCGCGCCGCCTCGGGCGGCCCGGCCATGAAGGCGGCGACCTCGTCTTGTGAAGTGATGGGCGAAGACGCCGGCATGGCGGTCCCTTTTCAAACGGCGAAAGCCACGCCCGTCGCAAGGACGGGCGTGGCCTGAAGCCGGTCTGGCCGAGCCTAGAACTTGGCGTTCAGCGACAGGACGGCCGAACGTCCCGGCGCGATGGTCGCGTAGTGGGTCGGATAGGCTTGCGTGTAGTAGACCTCGTCCGTCAGGTTCTGGATGTTCAGCCGCGCCATGAGGTTGGCGTTGATCTGATAGCTGGCGTTGGCGTCGAAGCGCCAATAGTCAGGAACCCACTTGAAGGCGTTGGTGGTGTTGGCCGAGTTCGTGCTGCCCATCACCTTGTCCATGTAGTTCGCGCCGGCGCCGATCTTTATCTTGGGCGTGACCTCGTAGGTGGTCTGCAGGGCGAAGCTGTTCTTGGGCGTGTTGGGGAACCGCGCGCCGCTGGCCAGACCATAGGTCGTACCCTCCGGACCCGCCTTGACGATGATCGCATCCAGATAGGTGTAGCCGCCGAACACGTCCCACTTGTCCGTCACCGAGCCCGAAGCCCCGATCTCGAAGCCGCGCACGCGCTTTTCGCCGGCCATGGCGTAGGTCGTGGCGGTCGTCTGGATCCGCGAGTTTGTGGTCTTCACTTCGAAGACCGCGCCCGTCAGCGAAAGCTTGCCGCCGAACACGTCCCATTTGGCGCCGCCCTCGAGGGTGTGGTTCTCCTCCGGGGCGAGATCGCTGTTGGCCACCGTGCTCAGCGCGCTGCTCTCGCTGCCCTGGGCCAGGGCGTTGCCAGACGGCGTCGAGGCCGTGGCGTAGGAAAGGTAGAGCGCGCTGGCGCCCGTCGGCTTGTAGACGACGGCGGCCTGGTAGTTGACCAGGTCGTCCTTGCGCTCCGACGTGGTGCGCAGGTTGGTCGTGGTGTTGCGGTTGCTGATGTAGCGGGAGTCGTAGCTGTCGTAGCGCAGGCCCAGGTTCACCTGCCAGTGCTCGTCGAACTCGATGGTGTCGAAGGCGTAGAGCGACTTGGTGATCGTCCGCGAGTTGTTGGGATTGTTGACGCGCGTGATGACGCCGGTGAACGGGTCGTTTGTGTTGGGATTGCTCAGCGTCGTGCAGAGATAGGCCGCGATCGCCGCCGCATTACACGTCGTGTAGGCGCTCGTGCTGGCCGACAGGCCGTTGTAGAGCACGTTGTAGCTGTCGTTTTCGCCTTCTTCGCGCGAGAGCTCCAGGCCGATGGCGAAGTTGTGCTCGATCGCGCCGGTCAGGAACTTGCCGTAGAAGTCGGTCTGGTTGGTCACGGTGGTGACCTCGCTGACGCGGCTGTTGGGGCGGCGCCAGACCAGGCCGTAATAGATGTTGCCCTTGCTGTCGTCGGGCTGGGTCCAGATGTAGTCCTGGGCCGTCTCGGCGTAGCGGGTGGTGTTGCGCAGGTGCAGGCTGTCGCCGAAGTCGTGCTCGAAGCGCACGGTGCCCATGTCGACCCGCTCGCGACGGAAGTCGCGGCCCTTAACCCCGTACCAGACGCTGCGGTCGACCAGCAGCGGTTGGCCATCGCCCGTCTCGTAGACGCGGGCGCGGCCGTCGCTGCGCGCCACGAAGGTCGGGTTGTTGTACGGGATCCCGCTGTCGGGAATGTCGTCGCTTTGCATGTGGTAGTAGCTGACGACGATGCGGTTGTCGGTTCCGAGGCCGAAGGCGACGGACGGGGCCACGCCCCAGCGGCTGTATTTGACGACGTCGCGGCCATCGACGCCGGCGTCGTGGACCATCAGGTTCAGGCGCACGGCGACGCCCTCGGCGACCACGTGGTTCACGTCGAAGGTGGCGCGCTTGTAGTCGGCGGTGCCGACCGCGACCTGACCGCCGATCGAGTCCTTCAGGGTCGGAGCCTTGTTGTTGATGAAGATGCCGCCGCCGGCGCCGCCGCGGCCGCCGTAGCTGCCGGTCGCGCCCTTCACGACCTCGACGTTCTCGACGTTGAACACTTCCCGGGACTGAGCGCCGATGTCGCGCAGGCCGTCGACATAGGTGGCCGACTGGGCGTCGTAGCCGCGCAGGAACGGACGGTCGCCGACCGGGTTGCCGCCCTCGCCCGCGCCGAAGGTGATGCCGGGCACGGTGCGCAGCGCATCGACCAGGCTGACCGAACCGGTCTGGTCGATGAGGTCACGCGGGATGACGGTGATCGACTTGGGGGTGTCGCGCAGCGGCGCGGTGATCTTCGGCGAAGCGGCCTGGGCCTTCTTGCCGTCGACCTGCACGCCCGAGACCTCGGTGCTGTCGCCGTTGTCGGGCGCGGCCGTGGCGATCGCCTCGTCGCCGGCCGTCGCGGCGGCGGCGGCGGTGGACAGGCCCAGTCCAGCGACGCCAGCGACGGCGGCGGCGCTCAGGGCGCGACGGCTCAGGCTGCGGACGCCCGACGTGGAATTGCTTTTCATGATCTAGATCCCCGAAGCCCTTGCCCGGCTGGGATCAACCGAGCGCCTCTATTCTTGATAATGCGAGGCGCTCTTAACTTTCACGATCCGCCACATCAATGAGAACCAGTCGCAACAAACATTGATTATTCCCAATGTCGGCAAGGTCTCGAACGATGAGGATCAAGGAAGCGGCCTGCTCTCCGCGTGGACGCGCCGGCGCCCTCCAGGGTGGGACTGCTCGCGGCCTCGCCCAGGCGAGGCGACGAAAATTTGGCCCCTTTCGCGATTTTCGGTTGGGAAGAAGCCGTTGCAATTCGTCATGGATAGGAGTGCGGATGCGAGGCGATCGCGATACGCCCTCCCTCTCGATGCTCCGGAAGGCTCCATGAACGCCCACGTCACGATCTTCGAACCCTCCCGCGCCAAGCGGCTGAAGGCTCTGACTCATACGACCCACGAGCAGCTCGACAGCCGCATCATGTCGCTCGAGCCCTTCCGTGATCAGGAGCGGTTCGGTCGCTTCCTGCGCGCCCAGCACGGCTTTCACCGCGAGATCGACGCGCTCTACACCCGCCCCGAACTCGTCGCCGTGCTTCCCGACCTGCCCGACCGCCGCCGCCTGGCCCTGATCGCCCAGGACATCGCCGACCTCGGCCAGGTCATTCCCGCCGCCGGCGCCCCGCCGGTGTTTCAGGGCGATGCGGTCGACCTGCCGACCGCCTTCGGCTGGCTCTATGTCGCCGAGGGTTCGAACCTCGGCGCGGCCTTCCTGCTCAAGGCCGCCGCCGCCCTGGGCCTGGGCGAAACGTTCGGCGCACGCCACCTCGCCGCCCATCCGCAAGGGCGGGGCCGCCACTGGCGCGCCTTCGTGGCGGCGCTGGACGGCCTGTCGTTCGACGAGATCGAGGACTCTCGCGCCGTCCAGGGCGCGGCGGCCGCCTTCCGGCGGGTGCGGGGACTGGTCGATGACGCTTTCGCCTGATCCCGAACCGCGGCGAACGGGCCTGCACCGCGGGATCTGGCTGGCGATGGGCCTGGCCTGCGTGGCCCTGGGCTTCGTCGGCGCCGTCGTGCCGCTGATGCCCACGACGGTGTTCCTGATCATGGCCGCCGCCTGTTTCGCGCGCTCGTCGCCGAAGCTGGAAGCCTGGCTGCTCGACCATCCGCGTTTTGGTCCGACGCTGCGCGCCTGGCGGCGTGATCGCGCCATTCCGCCGACCGCCAAGCTGATGGCCTGCGGCGGCATGGCCGCCGGTCTGGCCGCCTTCTGGTGGGGCGCCCACCCCAGGTGGCCGCTGCTGCTGATCGTGGCCGCCGTCATCGGCCTCTGCGCGGCCTATGTGGTCTCGCG
>JASGDR010000078.1:0-3310 GCA_047607095.1 Caulobacter sp. | reverse complement strand
CTGTTACCTCTCCAGCAGTCGGCGGATGGTGTCGAGGAAGTGCGACACCGAGATGGGCTTGGAGATATAGGCCTCGCAGCCGCCCTCGCGAATCCGTTCCTCGTCGCCCTTCATCGCAAATGCCGTAACGGCGACGACAGGGATATGTGACAGATCGTCGTCCTCTTTCAGCCACTTGGTCACTTCCAGGCCCGAGATCTCGGGCAGCTGGATGTCCATGAGGATCAGATTCGGGCGGTGCTCACGGGCGATCGACAGCGCCTGCAGCCCTTCGCGGGTCTGCAGGGTCTCGTAGCCCTGGGCCTCGAGCAGATCATGAAAGAGCTTCATGTTCAGCTCGTTATCCTCGACGATGAGGACCTTCTTCGTCATCCTGACCCCGACCATACGGTCCGTGGCGACACGTGAGGGATTCGCGCCGCTTCTTCATCCTCAGATCGCACGAATATCCTTAAGCCCGCGCTAATCGCGTTTCCAACGCCCGATTGCAGAACATGGACCCCTGCTCTTCCGACCTTAAGGCCTGCACGCTCGATACGCACCGCCCGCTCGTCATCGTCGATGTCGACGAGGTGCTGGCCCGGTTCATGGCCGGTTTCGGCGCGTTCGTCGAACGGCACGGCTTCGAGCTGCGCGTCGACCGCTTCGCCTTGTTCCAGAACATCTATCGTCCGGGCGAGACCGAGCACCTGGACCTGATCGCCGGCCGGGCCCTGTTCGACGACTTCTTCCGCGACGGCGGCGACGACCTCCCGCCCGCCGAGGGCGCGGCCGACGCCCTGGCCGACCTGTCGCTGGACGCCAACGTGGTGATCCTGACCAACGCCCCCGAGCACGGCCGCCAGACCCGGGCGAAATGGCTCAAGACTCACGGCTTCGACTATCCGCTGGTGATCAATTCCGGCCCCAAGGGGCCGTCGGCGGCGCATCTGGCCGGCAAGGTCGAGGCTCCGGCGGTGTTCGTCGACGACCTGCTGCCGCAGCTGGAATCGGTGGCCGCCAGCGCCCCGGCCGTCGGCCGCTTCCAGATGGTCGCCGACGAGCGCCTGCGCCCCCTGGCCCCCAGCGCGCCCGATCGCCACGCCCGCATCGACCTGTGGCCCGAGCTGAAGGTCGCCATCCGCGAGGCGCTGGCCCTCGAAGGCCGATGAAAGCCCCCGGATGAAAGCCCTTTGCCGCGACTGCCTCTGGACGGGCGAGCGCAAGGCGCCGCGCTGTCCCGCGTGCGGCTCGCCGCGCACGGTCTTCCACGAGGAGCTGGGCGCCCTGTCGATGGCGCACCTGGACTGCGACGCCTTCTACGCCTCGGTCGAGAAGCGCGACGATCCGTCCCTGCGCGACAAGCCGGTGATCGTCGGCGGCGGCAAGCGGGGCGTCGTGACCACGGCCTGCTACATCGCCCGGATGAGCGGGGCGCGCTCGGCCATGCCGATGTTCAAGGCGCTGCAGCTGTGCCCCGACGCCGTGGTCATCAAGCCGAACTTCGCCAAGTACAAGCACGAGAGCGCGCTGATCATGGCCCGCCTCTCGAACCTGACGCCGCTGGTCCAGCCGCTGTCGCTGGACGAGGCCTGGATCGATCTGTCGGGCACCGAGCGCCTGCACGGCGCGCCGCCGGCGGTGATGCTGGCCAGGGTGCAGAAGGAGATCGAGGCCGAGCAGAACCTGACCGTCTCGGTGGGCCTGGCCCCCAACAAGTTCCTGGCCAAGATCGCCTCGGAACTGGACAAGCCGCGCGGCTTCTCGGCCATCGGCCCGGCCGAGGCGGTGACTTTCCTGGCGGGCAAGCCGGTGTCGATCCTGCCCGGCGTCGGCCCCGCCACCGTCTCGACCCTGCACGGCCTTGGCCTGCGCACCGTCGGCGACATCGCCGCCGCCGACCTGAAGACCCTCGCCAAGGACCTGGGCGCGGGCGGCCTGCGCCTGCATCGCCTGGCCCACGGCGAGGACGCCCGGGCCGTCGATCCCGACAGCGTGCGCAAGACGATCAGCGCCGAGACCACCTTCAACGACGACCTTTTCCGCCGCGAGGACCTGGAGGATCAGCTCTGGCCGCTGTGCGAGAAGGTCGCCCGGCAGGTGCGCCGCGAAGAGGTGGCCGGCCGGGTGGCGACGCTGAAGCTGCGCACGCCCGACTTCAAGATCCACACCCGCCGCCGCACCCTGCCCGTGCCCACCCAGACGGCCCAGACCCTGTTCCAGGTGGCGCGCGAGCTGCTGGCCGCCGAGCCGCCGGGCCGGTCCTATCGCCTGATCGGCGCGGGCCTGACCGAGTTCGTCCCCGCCGCCGGGGCGGCCGACGACTTCTTCGCCGGCGACGAGCGCCGGGCCCTGAGGAGCGAGACCGCCATCGACGCCCTGCGCGGCAAGTTCGGCCTGGGCGCCGTGGTTACCGGCCGGGCGCTGAAGAACCGCTAGGACGGATCGGCGCTCGGCCGATCGCCTCCCAAAAATCCGCCCTTCCCCGCGAAGGCGGGCATGCACGGAGAAAAACCGGTTCAGGTTCGCGCGATCGAAGCGCGGCGTCGGCCGGCCTGCCGCGCCCCGCCGTCGGCACATGACAGATAATTCAGAGAACTCTGTTTGACAGAGTAACTCGTCGCAACTACTCTGCGCCACAGAGGAGCTAGTCGCCCTCATCGAGCCCTCATGGAGGATGTGATGGTGCTGACCAAGGACGAGGCCGCCGCCGCGCTGGCCGAGATCGACACGACGACCCGCCGCAGCGGCATGCTCAAGGGCTACCGCATCGGCGGCCCGATCCTGATGCTGTGGAGCGTGATCTGGGCCCTGGGCTATCTGAACATGGGCCTGCTGCCCTCATCGTCCTGGGGCTGGACCTGGATCGGGCTGGACGTCGTCGGCGCGATCGGCAGCGTGTTCCTGGCCCGGCGGGTCAAGAGCAAGGTCGGCATGGCCGCCAAGGACGGCAAGCCGGACGCCACCAGCCTGCGCATGCTCGGCGGCATGGCCATCGTGATGATCTTCATCGCGGCCGTGTTCTCGATGCTGAGGCCGATCGATCCGGCCGGTTACATCGCCTTCCCCGGCCTGCTGATCGGCGTGATCTACGCCGGGGTCGGGCTGTTCCTCGCCCGCCGCTACCTGCTGATCGGGGCGGTGATGTTCGCCCTGACCCTGATCGGCTACTACGGCTTCAAGGAATACCTGGCCTTCTGGATGGCCAGCGCCAGCGCGGCGCTGTTCGTCAGCGGCGTCTGGCTGGCGAGGGCCTGAGCATGGCCAAGCCGGACGACCTGATCCACCAACCCCTGCGCCTGAAGATCATGGCCGCCCTCTATGCCGAGCG
>JASGDR010000077.1:0-4452 GCA_047607095.1 Caulobacter sp. | reverse complement strand
CCTCAGTCGCTCCGCGACAGCTCCCCCAGAGGGGGAGCATCTTGCGGGCGCGGTTCCAGATCCTCCCCCTCTGGGGGAGGTGGCCCGGAGGGCCGGAGGGGGTGATCACCACCCCTCCGGCGGCCTGGGCAGGCGGCTTTCGGGGATCAGCGCCCGCAGCTTGCGGCCGAAGCTCCTCAGAGACACTTCGCTGGTCGCCAGCGGCCCGGCCGTGAAGGTGCGCGAGGCCATGCCCTGCTGCACCCGCGCCACCAGTTCGGTGTCCTCGGCGTTGACCTGGCGGTTGATGCGCCAGTTGAGATAGCGCGCCGCCTTCATCTCGCGCCGCTCGTCGGGCAGGGCGTAGGCGATCTCGCGGATCATGGTCGTCGTCGCCGAGACCGGGATGAACTGCATGAAATCCACCTGGTCGGGATAGATGTCGAAGGCGAAGTTCGGCCAGAGCTTGAAGTAGGTCCACAGCCGCTTCCTGTCGTCCGGCAGGTGCGGCACGTCGGGCAGGATGTCCTGGTAGAGGCGCTCGGACGGATTGTTCGACGGCTCGTCGATCAGCTGGCCCCACATCTTGTCGACCCACGTCTCGGCCTCGACGCCGTAACCCTTGCCGAACAGGCGGGTCAGGCCCGGGTGGGCGACGGGGATGTGCAGGCCGTCGGAGTAGTTGTCGCTGATGTTCTTCCAGTTGACGTCGCGCGGCCGCAGGGTCACGCGGCCGAACGGCTGCAGGTCCTCGAACCGGTAGTGGGCGACCTCGTCCTCGTAGGGGGCCATCATGTCGGCGACGGAGGGGCCGTCCCCCTCCAGCCGCACGAAGACGAAGCCGCGCCAGATCTCGGTGTCGAGCCTGGCGAGGCCCTCCTTGGCCATGTCGAGCGCCGGATAGTCGTCGCGCATCGGCACGCCGATCAGCCGGCCCTCCAGGTCGTAGGTCCAGGCGTGATAGGGGCAGACGATGCGGCCGCAGCGGCCGGTGGGGCCGTCCAGCAGCCGCGCGCCGCGGTGGCGGCAGACGTTGGCGAAGGCCCGCGCCCCGCCGTCCTTGCCGCGCACCACGACCAGGCTTTCGCCGACGAAGTCGAAGGTGTGGAAGTCGCCGGCTTTCGGAATGTCGTTGAGGTGGCAGACGATCTGCCACGACGGCCGGAAGACCTTGTCCTGCTCCTCGCGGAAGAACCGCTCGGAGCCGTAGACCCAGCCGGGCAGGCCCCAGTCCGAGAGGGGGTCGTGGTTGGGGAGGGCGGTCATCGCGCTCACCGCCCCACGACCGCCAGCTTCAACGCCGTGGTGAAGTCGCGATCGCGCAGGATCTCGCGGGCGGCGTTGCGGCCCGGATTGCCCGAGACGCCGCCGCCGGGATGCGTGCCCGCGCCGCACATGTAGAGGCCCTTGATCGGCGCGCGATGGCTGGCGTGGCCCAGCAGCGGGCGGGCGGCCCACAGCTGATCCAGGCTCATGTTGCCGTGCATGATGTCGCCGCCGATCAGGCCGAACTTCCGCTCCAGGTCCAGCGGCGACAGGATCACGCGGCCCAGCACCGAGGCCTTGAAGTTGGGCGCCCACCTGTCGACCGTGTCGATGATCAGGTCGGCGGCGGCCTCGCGCTCGTCGTCCCAGCCCCGGCCGTCGGGCAGGGTGGGGGCGAACTGCTGGCAGAACAGGCTGGCCACGTGCCGGCCGGGCGGGGCGAGGCTGGTGTCCAGCGTCGAGGGGATCAGCATCTCGACGATCGGCGCGCGGCTCATGCCGCCGGCCTTGGCGTCGCGATAGGCCGCGTCCATGTAGTCGAGGCTGGGGGCGATGACGATCCCGCTCTGGTGATGCTCGGCCACGGCCTTGCCGGGCAGGGACGTGAAGTCGGGCAGCTCCGACAGGGCCACGTTCATGCGGAAGGTGCCCGAGCCGTTCTTGTAGCCGTCGATCGCCTTGCGGAAATCGGCCGGCAGGGCCGAGGGGGCGACCAGTTTCTTGTAGAGCAGGGCCGGGTTGACGTTGGCGCTGACGATCGGGGCCATGATCTGGCGGCCGTCGACCAGCTGCACGCCGACGGCTTTCCCGCCGTCCACGTGAACACCCTCGACCGGGGCGTCGAGCAGGATCTCGACCCCGACCTTCTCGCAGGCCTTCGCCATGGCCTGGGTGATCGCCCCCATGCCGCCGACCGCGTGACCCCAGGCGCCCTTCTTGCCGTTCACCTCGCCGAAGGTGTGATGCAGCAGCACGTAGGCCGAGCCCGGGGTGTCGGGGCTGGCGTAGTTGCCGACCACGGCGTCGAAGCCGAAGGCGGCCTTGACCGGCTCGCTCTCGAACCAGCCGTTCAGGAAATCGCGCGCGCTCTTGGTGAAGAGGTCGAGCAGGTCGCGCTTGCGCTCGCGCGACAGCATGGCGAGGCGCCCGCCCTGGCGCAGGGCCCTGAGGATCCCCGGCAGGCCGTCGCCGAGGTTAGGCGGGGTCTCCTGGGCCAGATCGCGCAGCACGTCGCCGATTTCGTCGAGCATGGCGTAGTAGGCCGGCAGGATCTCGGCGTCGCGGCGGCTGAACTTGCGGAACTCTTCCTGGGTGCGTTCGAGACCGCCGCCGAGCTTCAGGTGCTTGTCGTCGCTGATCGGCAGGAAGTTGGAGATCGGCCGCTCCAGGAAAGTCAGGCCGAAGCCGTGCAGATCCATGTCGGCGATGACGCGCGGATTGAGCAGGCTGACCGTGTAGCTGGCGACCGAGTTGCGGAAGCCGGGATGGAACTCCTCGGTCACCGCCGCCCCGCCGACCACGCCGCGGGCCTCGCAGACGGTGACCTTCATCCCGGCCTTGGCCAGGTAGAAGGCGCAGACGAGGCCGTTGTGGCCACCGCCGATGATCACGGCGTCGCGGGTGTCGGTCATCGCTTCTCTCCCCAGGAGGCGTCTGGAGGAGAGCTTGCTATACGAGTGTAAAATAGTCCAGCGGGGTCCGGGGGCGCTTTCGCGACCTGCCCTTTCTCAGTGCATGTAGGCGGCGTAGAGCTCGGCCACGCGCTCGACGGAAATGCCTTCGCGCTGCTCGACGGCCAGCGGATGGTCGGTCGGCTCCAGCTCGATGTAGGGACGGATCCCGTCGTCGCGCAGATGGACCATCGTCTTGAGGTTCTGGGTGTCGGGATAGGTCTTCAGCGCGGCCGACAGCCAGCCGAAATAGGGGCCGTGGTCGGAGCGGGAGGGTTCGTCGTAGAGGCGGACGAACTCGTCGAAGCTTTCCTCGCTCAGCGAGACCCAGACGCCCCAGATGAACGGCTCCTCGCTGCCTTCGACGGGAATTTCGAGCGCGCCGCGCACGAAGAAGAATTCATCGTCGATGACGCAGGCGTCGGAGGTCAGCACGCAGCGGCTTTCGCGCTCGGCTTCGGGGATGGAGTAGTAGTAGAGCGGCGCCTGGGCGCCGAACCCCGGCATGCCCTCGTGCCATTCGTCGCAGCTCGCGCACTTGAAGCGGAACGGCGCCGACATCAGTGCTTGCCCCTGTCGCGCCCGAAGTTCGGTTCGGCGCTCTCCTGGCCGGCGGCCACGATGCCCCGGCGGATGGCGCGGGTGCGGGTGAAGTGGGCGTGCAGGGTGTCGGCGTCGCCCCAGCGGATGGCGCGGCTCATGGCCTGCAGGTCCTCGGTGAAGCGGCCCAGCATCTCCAGCACCGCGTCCTTGTTGGCCACGAAGATGTCGCGCCACATGGTCGGGTCGCTGGCGGCGATGCGGGTGAAGTCGCGGAAGCCCGAGGCCGAGTACTTGATGACCTCGTTCTCGGTGACGTTCTCGAGGTCGGCCGCGCTGCCCACGATCGTGTAGGCGATCAGGTGGGGCAGGTGGGAGACGACGGCCAGCACCAGGTCGTGGTGCTTTTCCTCCATCAGCTCGACCTGGGCGCCGAACGACCGCCAGAAGGCCGACAGCTTGGCGACGGCGGCGGCGTAGGCTTCGTCGTCGCGATCGGCCAGCGGGGTCAGGATCGTCCAGCGGCCCTCGAACAGCTCGGCGAAGCCGGAGTCGGGCCCCGACTGCTCGGTGCCGGCGATCGGGTGGCCGGGGATGGCGAAGACCTTCGAGAGCGCCGGCGAGCGGAAGGCCTCGGCGATCGTGGCCTTGGTCGAGCCCACGTCGGTCAGGGTGGCGCCGGGCTTCATGTGCGGCGCGACGGCCGCGGCGACGTCGCCGATCGACAGCACGGGCGTGGCGATGACGACGAGGTCGGCGTCCTTCACCGCTTCGGCCAGGTCGCCGGTGACGTGATCGGCCAGGCCGATCTCGAGCGCGCGGGCGCGGTGGACCTCGCTGGCGTCGGCGATGGTGACCTCGCCGACCACGCCATGGGCGCGCGCGGCGCGGATCACCGAGCCGCCGATCAGGCCGGCGCCGACGACGGTCATCTTGGGATAGAGCAGGCCGGTGGGAGACATGGTTTTGTTCTTATGAGCCCTCCCCCTCGATGGGG
>JASGDR010000076.1:0-3981 GCA_047607095.1 Caulobacter sp. | reverse complement strand
GGGCGTCGGCGGTCCAGCCTTCGCTGGCGGGGTTGAGGCCGTGATCGACGGTCAGGGCCAGGACCGCCCGTCCGCGCGGCCTGGCCCAGTCGAGGGTCAGGCGCAGCAGGGCCAGGCTGTCGCTTCCGCCGGAAAAGCCGACGGCCAGGGGCGTGGTCGCCCCCGGCCGCAGACGCCGCGCCAGAACGGCGGCGAAGACGCTGGAAAGGTCGCGCGGGCCGGTCAGGCCGCGCACTTGGCCTGGACGCGGGTGCTCTTGGCCTTGCTGACGACGTCGGCCGGGGCCTTGGGATAACGCTTGGTCAGTTCGTCCAGCGTGCGGCAGGCGTCGGCGGGCTTCTTCAGCGCCACCAGCGCGCGCGACAGCTTCAGCACGGCGTTGGGCGCCCAGCTGGTCTGGGGCCAGCCGCGCACCGCGCCCAGATAGGAACCGGCCGCGTCGCCATAGGCCTCGCGCACGAACTGGGTCTCGCCCAGCCAGTAGCGGGCTTCGGGCGACTTGGCGTCGTCGGGATAGGCGGCCACGAACCCGCCGAAGGCGCTCTCGGCGCCGGCGTAGTCGCCGTCGAGCAGCAGCTGGCGGGCCTGCTTGAAGGCCGTGGCCGGGTCGGCCGGGGCCGCGGGAACGGCGGCGGCCTGGGCCGCGGCCGCGGCGTTGGCGGCGGCGGTCTCGAGCGTGGCGATCTTGCCTTCCAGGGCGGCCAGGCGCTGGTCCAGCTGGTCGGCGCGGGCCTTCTGGCTTTCCGAGGCGCGGCGAGCCTGGTCGATGTCGTGGGTCAGGGTCTCGTTCTGACCGTTCATCCGCTGGATGGTCTGCTCCAGGTCGCTGATGCGGTCGTTCAGCGCCGCGATCTGGGCGTCGGTCTCGGCGGTCTGCACGACCACCGGCTTGCCGGTGTCGCGCCCCTGGAAGACGATCGCCCGCAGCTCGCGCACGACCTTCTCCATCTTCTCGATGCGCTTGGCCGAACGATCGTCCAGCGGATCGGGCATCGGTGTCTGGGCCAGGGCCGGCGCGGCGGCGGCGAGGGCCAAGGCGACCGGCAGGACGGAGGCGAGGAGCGCGGATTTCAGCTTCATGTCGACGATTATGCCCTGGTTGCGGACAAAAGTGCGGCCGGAAAGTACGGCCCGGACGGAAAGAAGGCCCTCCCCCGGGTTCGGGAAAGGGCCTTCGATCAGTCAGCCGAAAGGCTTAGCGCGCGCCGTCGGTGATGGCGGTGCGGGCGTTGCGGTTCTTGGCCCAGGCGGCTTCGTCGGTGCCCGGATCCAGCGGACGCTCCTTGCCGAACGAGATCGTCTCGATGCGCGAGGCGGCGACGCCCTGGCCGATCAGGAACTCACGGACGGCGTTGGCGCGACGGGCGCCCAGGGCCAGGTTGTATTCGCGGGTGCCGCGTTCGTCGGCGTTGCCTTCGATGCGGACGCGGACCGACTGGTAGCGGTTCAGCCACTGGGCCTGACCGGCCAGAACCGGCTGGGCGTCGGCGCGGACCGAGTATTCGTCGGTGTCGAAGTAGACGCGGTCGCCGACGTTGACGACGAAGTCCTGGATGGTGCCCGGCAGCGGACCCTGCGGTTGCGGATCCGGAACCGGCGCCGGCGGAACGTAGGGCTGTTGCGGCGCCTGCGGCTGGGCCGGGGGCGTGGGCTCGACCGGGCCCGTGGGCTTCGGGCGCGAGCTACAGGCGGCCAGCGAGGCCACAGCCAGGCCGATCAGCGCCAGTCGGGCGGCGCCCTTGGTGTCGAAGCTCATCCAGTATCTCCTCAAGTCTAGGTACGGCCTGGGTTCAAAACTCTTACCGGCGCTGCTCTTGCTCCGCCCCGCAAAAACGTTCCCTGGACCTCACAATGGCGTCAGTCTGATGCCGTTCCACCTCGTTTCACCTGTCGGGTGAACGACGGATGAACAGCAACGCTCCAACGCGCCGGACCTGTGGAAAGTTGCGAAAGCTTCGCGTTTCTCAGGCCCGACGCGCGACTTTTAGTCCAGCAACGGCGACCAGGCGGGGTCGGACGCCGCGCCCGGATAGGCGGCCGGACGCAGGATCCGGCCGGTGATGTCGACGGTCCACAGACGCGGATTGCCGGCGCTGCCCTCGCGGAAGAACATCAGCACCCGGCCGTTGGGCGCCCAGGTGGGGCCCTCGTCGAGATAGCTGCTGGTCAACAGGCGCTCGTCCGAGCCGTCGGTCTTCATCACGCCGATGTGGAACTGACCGCCGGTCTGCTTGGTGAAGGCGATGTAGTCGCCGCGCGGGCTCCAGACCGGCGTCGTATAACGGCCGCCGCCGTAGGAGATGCGGCGCACGCCCGAGCCGTCGGCGTTCATCACGTAGAGCTGGGCCTGGCCGCCGCGGTCGGAGTTGAAGACGATCTTCGTGCCGTCCGGCGAGAACGACGGCGAGGTGTCGATGGCCGGGTCGGTGGTGATGCGGGTCGACTGGCGGGTGCGCAGGTCGAGCACGTAGATGTCGCTGTTGCCGCCCTTCTCGACCGAGAAGGCCACCTTCTTGCCGTCCGGCGAGAAGCGCGGGGCGAACACCATGCCCGGGAAGCGGCCGACCGTCTCCTGGCGGTTGGTCTGCAGGTTCAGGAGATAGATGCTCGACCCGGTCGGCCGCAGGGCCATGTAGGTCAGCTCCTGGCTGGTGGCCGAGAAGCGCGGGGTCATCACGATCGACGAGCCGTCGGTGATGTACTGCGGGTTGGCGCCGTCCTGGTCCATGATGCCCAGGCGCTTGACCCGGTTCAGCTTGGGGCCGCTCTCGGCGACGAAGGCCACGCGGGTGTCGAAATAGCCCTTCTCGCCGGTCAGGCGCTCATAGACCGCGTCGCTGATCTTGTGGGCCACGCGCCGCCAGTTCTCGGCGGTCGAGGTGAACTGCAGGCCCAGGAGCTGCTGCTGGCTGAAGGTGTCCCACAGGCGGAAGTCGACGCGCAGCGAGCCGTCGGCGCCGACCGTCACCTGGCCGTTGATCAGGGCCTGGGCGCCGGTGGCCTGCCAGTCGGGGAAGCGCGGCTGGACGTTGACGTCCGACAGCTTGTCGGCGACGCCGCCGACGTTCAGCGGCTGGAACAGGCCCGAGCGCTCGAGATTGCCGCTGATGACCTGGGCGATGTCGGCGCCGCGCGCCGCGCCGGCGAAGGCCGGGATGGCCACCGGCATCGGCTTGACCGCGCCCTTGTCGATGTCGATCTCGATCTGGGCGGCGGCCACGCCCGGCAGGGCCGCGGTCGCGGCGAAGCCGGCCAGCGCCAGGCTCATGGCGAGGAGCGGCGTGGCGAGGCGATGCTTGCGCTGGGTCATCGTCGGGCTTCCTTCCAAGTTCGTCTTGGCCATCTTCGTGTTCTCAGCAACGCCTAACGCGCGGCGCAGGCGTCGCGCGCCTTGAAGTTCAGCGTGAGCTGCTGGTTGTAGTAGTCGGGCGGCAGGCCTTCGAACGGCGCCGACTGATAGACGGCGCGGATCGCCCGCTCGGCCTCGGTGCGCACGATGGTGTCGCCGGAGTTCTCGGCGCCGCCGGCGGTCACCGCCCCGGCCACGCGGCCGTTGGCGGCCAGCTTGAAGCTCAGCCGGATCTGCATCGAGCCGCCGCCGACCACTTCGCAATTGGGATTCCAGCGCCGCTGGATCTCGTCCTTCATGCCGCTGATGGCGGCCGCCTGCATGGCCGTCATCTGGCCCGCGCCCGGACGAGCCTGGGCCGCGGTCTCGGGACGGTTGGTCGCGCCCTTGGGCGCGGAGGAGGCGGGCTTGCCGGCCGGCTTGGCCGTCTTCGACAGCGACTTTTCCATCGAGGCGAAGAAGTCGGTCTCGGGCTTGGCCGGGGTCGGCTTCTGCGGCGTCGGCTTGGGCTGCGGCTGGGGCGGCTTGGGCGCGGGGGTGGGAACCGGCTTGGGCGGCGTCGGCGTGGGCTTGGGCGTGGGGACCGGCTGCGGCTTGGGCGGCGCGGGCTGCGGCACGGGCGCGGGCGTCGG
>JASGDR010000075.1:0-17554 GCA_047607095.1 Caulobacter sp. | reverse complement strand
CTCTGGGGGAGGGGGACCCCGAAGGGGTGGAGGGGGATTGCGCCGCGCCGACCCCCTCAGTCGCTCCGCGACAGCTCCCCCGAAGGGGAGCATCTATCGCCTCAAGCCGCCTTGCGACGGCCCAGCATCAGGGTGCCGAGGATCGAGCCGAGGGTGGACGGCAGGTCCTTGCGGGCGGTGACGCGGTCGACCATGCCCTTTTCGACGAGATATTCCGAGCGCTGGAAGCCCGGCGGCAGGGTCTCGCGGATGGTCTGCTCGATGACGCGGGGGCCGGCGAAGCCGATCAGGGCGCCCGGCTCGGCCAGGTGCACGTCGCCCAGCATGGCGTAGGAGGCGGTGACGCCGCCGGTGGTCGGGTCGGTGAGGACCACGACATAGGGCAGGGCCGCGTCGTTCAGCTCGTTGATGGCCAGGGTGGTGCGGGCCATCTGCATCAGCGACAGGGCGCCTTCCTGCATGCGCGCGCCGCCGGCGGCGGTGAAGGCGATCAGCGGAACTTCGCGGGCCAGGGCGGCCTTGGCGGCGGCGATGAAGCCTTCACCGGCGGCCATGCCGAGCGAGCCGCCCATGAAGGCGAAGTCCTGGACCAGGACCACGGCCTCGACCCCGGCGATCTTGCCGTAGCCGATGGCCATGGCGTCCTGCTCGCCGGTGCTCTTGCGGGCGGCGGCCAGGCGATCCTTGTAGGGCTTGCCGTCGGAGAACTTCAGCGGGTCTTCCACGACCGACGGGGTCGGCAGGGCCTCGTACTCGCCGTCGTCGAAGGTGAACTTGAAGCGCGCCTCGGGACCGATGCGCATGTGGCGGCCGGCCGGGGTGACCCACAGGGCCGCCTCCAGGTCGGAGCGATAGATCATCTCGCCCGTGTCGGGGCACTTGACCCACAGGTTCTCGGGCGTCTCGCGCTTGGAGAACGCTCCGCGCACGCCGGGCGCGATCCGAGACAGCCAACCGCCGCGACGATCGGTCGAGGTCTTGGCCTTGTCGCCCTTCTTGGGGCCTTGGGGTTCAGCCATAGCCATAGCCTTAAAGCCTCATACCGTTCCGACTCGCGCCGATCGCACAGCCTTAGCCAGCTCCGACGCCTTGGAAAGAACCTTTTGGGTCACGTTTTCGTTCAGTTTCGCCGCCGCCGCGATTTCGTCCACCAGCGCCGAGCCGACGACGACGCCGTCGGCGACGCGGGCCACTTCGGCGGCGCGTTCGGGGGTCTTGATGCCGAAACCGACCGCAACCGGCAGGCCCGAGGCGGCGCGCAGGCGCTCGACCGGGGCGCGCACGGCGTCGGCGTCGGCCTCCAGCACGCCGGTCACGCCGGCGACGGAGACGTAGTAGATGAAGCCCGAGGTGCGGGCGACCACGGCCGGCAGGCGCGCGTCGTCGGTCGTCGGCGTCGCCAGGCGGATCAGGTTCATCTTCGCCGCTTCCAGCGCGTCGGTCAGGGCGTCGGCCTCTTCCGGCGGGCAGTCGACGATGATCACGCCGTCGGCGCCGGCGTCCGACGCGTCGTTGGCGAAGCTCTCGAAGCCGTAGGACAGCACCGGGTTCAGATAGCCCATCAGGACGATCGGGGTGACCGTGTTGGTCTCGCGGAAGCGGCGCACGATCGACAGCACGTCGCGCATCTTGGTGCCGGCGGCCAGCGAGCGCTGCGAGGCCAGCTGGATGGTCGGGCCTTCGGCCATCGGATCCGAGAAGGGCATGCCCAGCTCGATGACGTCGGCGTGTTCGGCCAGGCCCGTCAGCAGTTCGAACGAGGTTTCCAGGTCAGGGTCGCCGGCCATGATGTAGGCGACGAACAGGGCCCGGTGGTCGTTGTCCCGCTGGAAGGCGCGCTGCAGGCGGGTTCCGTCGCGATAGCTGGTCAAATTGCACGCCCCAGAACGTTCAGCGCCGCGAAGCGGCGGTCGATGTGGTCTTCGATCATGGCCAGTAACTGACGCTCTCGATTTCGAACCGGACCCAGCCCATGCGCGCGGCGATCCCGACGGCGGCGCTCACCACGAGCACGGCGACCAGGAGGCGGATGAACCAGATCCGGGTGGTTTTTTCCATCCGTCAGATCGTGCGCCCGAGCGCGTCGGCCACGGTGAAGATGTCCTTGTCGCCCCGACCCGACAGGCAGAGCACGATGACCCCGCCCTCGCCGATCTCCTTGGCCAGCTGCGGCAGCTTGGCCAGGGCGTGGGCGCTTTCCAGGGCCGGAATGATGCCCTCGAGCTCGGCGCACAGCTGGAAGGCCTTCAGGGCCTCGTCGTCGGTGCAGGTCAGGTATTGGGCGCGGCCGATGTCGTGCAGGAACGAGTGCTCCGGACCGATGCCCGGATAGTCGAGGCCCGCGCTGATCGAGTGGGCGTCGAGGATCTGGCCGTCGTCGTCCTGCAGCAGGTAGGTCTTGTTGCCGTGCAGGACGCCCGGGCGGCCGCCGGTCAGCGAGGCGGCGTGCTTGTCGGTGTCCAGGCCGTGGCCCGAGGCTTCCACGCCGTAGATCTTCACCGTCTCGTCGGCGAGGAACGGATGGAACATGCCGATGGCGTTCGAACCGCCGCCCACGCAGGCGACGACGGCGTCGGGAAGACGGCCTTCCAGTTCCTGGATCTGCTCGCGGGTCTCCGAACCGATCACCGCCTGGAAGTCGCGGACCATGGCCGGATAGGGGTGCGGACCGGCGGCGGTGCCGATCATGTAATAGGTGTCGGCCACGTTGGTGACCCAGTCGCGCATGGCCTCGTTCATGGCGTCCTTGAGGGTCGCCGCCCCCGAGGTCACCGGGCGCACTTCGGCGCCCAGCAGGTTCATGCGGAAGACGTTGGGCTTCTGACGGGCGACGTCGACCGCGCCCATATAGACCACGCAGGGCAGGCCGAAGCGGGCGGTCACCGTGGCCGAGGCCACGCCGTGCTGGCCCGCGCCCGTCTCGGCGATGATCCGGGTCTTGCCCATGCGCTGGGCCAAGAGGATCTGGCCCATGCAGTTGTTGATCTTGTGCGCGCCGGTGTGGTTCAGCTCTTCGCGCTTGAAATAGATCTTCGCGCCGCCGAGGTGCTTCGAAAGCCGTTCGGCGAAATAGAGTGGGCTCGGCCGGCCCACATAGTGGGTCAGGTAGCCGCGCAGCTCCTTCTGGAACGCCGGATCGTTCTTGGCTTCCGTGTAGGCCTTGTCCAGCTCGAGCACGAGCGGCATCAGGGTTTCGGCCACATACAGACCGCCGTAGTCGCCGAAGCGCCCCTTGGCGTCGGGATAGGCGGACCAGTCGTTAGGCTTTGCGGGAGCGTTCACGGGCGACTTCCAGAGTTCAGGCGCGCTTTACGGCGTCCAGGAACGCCGTGATGAGAGCCGGGTCCTTTAGGCCGGGACCGCGTTCCACGCCAGAGGAAACGTCCACCAGCGGCGCGCCGGAGGTCCGCACGGCCTCGCCGACGTTCCACGGATCCAGCCCTCCGGCCAGGAAATGGGGGCGAGAAAATCGCCGGCCTTCCAGCAGGCTCCAGTCGAACCTTGCGCCGGTGCCGCCGGGCAGGGCGGATCCTTCCACCGGCCTGGCGTCGAAGAGAAACTGCTCGGCGACGGTCTCGTAGGCCCGGGCCTGGTCGACGTCGGCCGACGTCGAGACGGAGAAGGCCTTGATCACCCCGGCGCCGCTGCGCTGCGCGATCTCGCGAACCCGCGACGGCGTTTCCTTGCCGTGCACCTGGATCAGGTCCGGGCGCATGGTCGCCATCAGGCGGTCGATCAAGGCGTCGTCGGGATCGACGGTGACGGCCACGGTCTTCACGCCACGGCCGCGAACAGGCTCGACCAGCCGCTCGGCGGCCTCGGGCGTCAGGTTGCGGGGGCTCTTGGCGAAGAAGACGAAGCCCAGATAGGCCGCGCCGCCGTCGAAGGCGGTCTTCACCGTCTCTGGCGTCGAGAGCCCGCAGATCTTGGCCTTGGTGGTCATGGCGGGGGAGTTACGGTGGGGAAGGCCTCAGCGCAACCCCCGCCCGCCTCGCCGTCACTGCAGCGTGAAGACCCCGTTGACCGCCTTCCACTCGGCGGGACCGATCAGCCGGTCGTGGGCCACCTTCACCGAATGCAGCACCCCGTCGAGCTCGCGGCTCCAGAAGTCGAGGAAGCCCTTCAGGGTCGGAAAGCGCGGGGCCAGGTCGTACTCCTGCCAGACATAGAGCTGCAGCAGGTGCGGATGGTCGGGCAGATGGTAGCAGATCTGGGCCGTGGTCAGGCCGTAGCCCAGCATCTGCAGTTCGAACGCGCGGATGGTCATCGAAGCGCTCCGACAACGGGTAAGCGTCACCGAAGAACCGTCCGCCCGCGTGCCGAGTCGCTCAAGAGGGCAGGGCGTCGCACCTGGAAATGCTTCTCCCCTTGCCTCCTCTCCCGTCACTCCAGCCACAAGGACGGGAATGACGGGCTTAAAGGAAAGCGGGAGGGGGATCCGTGATCAGTCCCGCACCAGGCCCCCGTCGACCACCAGGTTCTGGCCGGTCACCGCCCGCGCCCAGGGGCTGGCGAAGAAGAGCACAGCGTCGGCGAACTCGGCCGGGGTGGTGACCGAGCGCAGGGGGGTCATGCCGGCGATCAGGTCGAAGACCGGCTCGGGCGTGGCGGCGCTGGCGCCGGTGACGCGCAGCAGGCCGCCCGACACCATGTTGACCGTGATCCCGGCGGGGCCGAGGTCGCCGCAGGCCGTGCGGGTCAGCGACAGCAGGGCCGCCTTTACCGCCGTGTAGTCGTGATAGGGCACCACCGGGTTCTGGAAGAGGTTGGTGCCCACGTTGATGACGCGGCCGAAGCCGGCGTCGGCCATGTCCGGCGCGGCGGCCTGGATGACGTTCAGCGCGCCCTTCAGGACCGTGGTGTTCTGCTTCTCGAAGTCTTCCCAGGCGATGCTGGCCAGGTGGGCGCGGGCGTCGCCGTTGAAGCTGTAGTCCAGCGCGTTGTTGACCACGGTGGTCACGTGCGAGCCGAAGGCGGCCTTGGCGGCGGCGAACATCGCATCGACGGCGGCGCGGTCGGCGACGTCGGCCTGGACGGCGATCGCCTTTTCCGGCCCGCCCAGTTCTGCGGCCAGGGCCTCGGCGGCGTCCTTGCTGGCGCGGTAGTTGACGACGACGCGGGCGCCGTGGCGGGCGAAGGCGCGGGCGATCTCGGCCCCCAGGCCCCGGCCGGCGCCGGTGACGAGGACGATCTGGTCGGACAGCTGCATAGGTAGAGACTCCAAAACTCGGCCCGCAAGGTTCCTAGCGGAGTTCGGGGCGAAAACCTCGTCCTTCGACAAGCTCAGGATGAGGTTTTGTTGAGGCTCGGGGCTTGGACTTGGTCCTCACCCTGAGCCTGTCGAAGGGCGAGCGCCGCCGGCGGAGCGCTAGCGTCTCTCGTCCAGGCTCGCCACGACCCCCAGCTCCGGCGAGGGCGGGGTGGGCAGGGGGACCTGGGCCTCCAGCCGGCAGACCAGCCCCTCGGGGCGCCAGTCCATCCGCGCCTGGCCGCGCAGCTCGCCGCGCAGGCTGCGCTCGATCAACCGCGAGCCGAAGCCGCGGCGGGTCGGGGGCGCGGCCACCGGCGGGCCGCCGGTCTCGGTCCAGGTCAGGTGCAGCGTGCGCGCGGCCGCATCGAAGCTCCAGGCCACGGCGACGCTTCCCTCGGCCGTCGAGAGGGCGCCGTACTTCAGGGCGTTGGTGGCCAGCTCGTGGAAGATCAGCGACATGGTCAGCGCCCCGCCCGGCGGCAGGAAGCAGGCCGGCCCCTCGACGGTCACCCGCCCGGCGGCGGCGGTGAACGGGGCCAGCGCCCGCTGGGCCACCTCGCGCAGCTCGGCCCCGTGCCAGCTCTCGCGGGTCAGCACGTCGTGGGCCAGCGACAGGCCCAGCAGGCGGGACTCGAACTTCTCGAAGGCGGTGACGGGGTCGGGCTCGTTGCGCAGGGTCTGGGCGGCCATCGACTGGACGGTGGCCAGGGTGTTCTTCACGCGGTGGTTCAGCTCGTTGATCAGCAGGCGCAGCTGACCCTGGTGGCGCTCCTGCTCGACCTCGATCCGCTTGCGGACGGTGATGTCGGCGATGATCGCCACCAGATACGGCCGCTGGCCGCTGGGCCGCACGCGCGAGACGTTGAGGCGGATCCACAGCAGCGAGCCGTCGCCGGCCCGCAGGCGGCGCTCGGCGTTGTAGGTGTCGGTGCGGCCGGCCAGCAGCGAGCGGACGTGGCGCTGGGCGTCGGGCAGGTCCTCGGGCTCGATCAGTTCGGAGGCGTCGCCGGCCAGCAGGTGGTCGCGATCGTGGCGGGTGATGGCGCAGAAGCGGTCGTTGACCTCCAGGAAGGCGCCGCTGGGCGCGATCCGCGCCACGCCCATGGCCGCCTGGTCGAACAGCGCCTTGTAGCGGGCCTCGGCCGCCTCCAGCCGCAGCCGGGCCTCGACGGCGGCTGTGGCCACCTCAGTATAGAGCACCAGGCCGCCGATCTCGCCGTCCTCCGTGCGCCAGGGGGCCATCGACCAGCGGATCCACTCGACCCGGCCGTGGCGGTCGACATAGCGGTCGCCGACGTCCTCGCGCAGCTCGACCCCCTCCTTCAGCACCCGCGCGTGCAGGTCGCGCCAGTACTGCGGAATCTCGTGGAACACCTCGTAGTGCACGCGGCCCAGCAGCGACAGGTCGGCGGGCAGGCCCTGGTCGGTCAGGTACTGGGCCGAATGGGCGAGATAGCGCATCGCCCGGTCGAAGATCGCGATGCCCATCGGCGCATGCTTCAGCGCGGTGGTCAGGCTGGGCGAGTCCTGCGCGATCATCGGGCGGGCGGCGGCTCCGGGCGAGCGACGAGAGCGCTATCATGACCCCGTTCGCGCGTGGGGTGAAAGGCGGATTTCTCCCTTCCCCATTTGATGGGGGAGAAGACGGGCTGGGTGTGTATGTGGCGGAGTATTTTGAACCGAGAATGGGAGCGGAACGTGCGGTACCCCAATCTCATGACCCTTAATCTCGCCGTCGCGGCGGCGCTGAATAAAGTCAGAAAGGCGCTAGAACCAACTGCCGCCTCGGAGCTTTTTGCAGATCTTCTGAATGGCCCAAAATTCACAACTGCCGTCATCCTCGACAGGTACCGTGAACGGCACACCTCCGGGCACAATCCACCATTCTGCACTGTTGAGCGCAGTTTTGCCTTCTAGAGGATTGGCACCGAGTGATCGCAATTTCCTTTCCCACTGGGGGCGGGAAAGGAAGCGATTAATGAGCATCTATGCTCTATGCGGCGCAGCGATGCGCCGAAAACTCAAGCCGATAGAACCGCCGTGCCAGTGGTTCTATCCGACCGATCAAGTCAGTTGCGAAGGTCGGTAGCCAGCTAAGCGGCATATAGGTAGCAGGAACGAAGCGGTCGCGACCGGCGAAATCCACCAAACGTTCAGCCTTCATGGCCGCCTGCAGCCGTGCTGACAGGATCGCTTCGATAGCTGGCACTATATCAGCCATCACCTTTTCAGGATCCCGGTTGGAGAGCACCAGTTCAGGTACGTCATCGCTCCAAGCGCGCAACCCGCCATCAGGCCGCCGCTGAAACCTAACCGTCACCTTGAAGCTTTGCTCCACGTCCACTCGCTCATCCATGGTCGGCCCCCTCGACCATATAAGGGAGCCTCGTTCAACGGATAGAGTCAACAAACTCGAACCGGGATTGGTTCAAAATGGGGCAAAAAGTGGTGGTTTTAATGCTGCTTGATTGGAATAAAATGCCTCAAACGTGCCGTCTTTTAAGGGGTTGTCGAGCTAGTGCATGAGGTGCCGGAATGACTGATTCCGAAGAATCGTAAAGGGTATAATTTTTTGCCTTTTGGGGCGACTTTTCGTCGCCCCAGGCCCTTCTAGCGGTCAAGCTGTGAGCGACTACAAAATATGGGGTCCCTCTTCATCCCTACTCCGCTCCCGCCTCCACCGGCTGATCGTACGCCGCCATCATCGCCATGTTCAGGATCTTCGACACCGAAGCCCCGAGCGGGCAGATCTGCACCGACTTGCTCAAGCCCAGCAGCACCGGGCCGATCACCGTGGCCCCGCCCAGCGACTGGACCAGCTTGGTCGAGATCGAGGCGGCGTGGATGGCCGGCATGATCAGGATGTTGGCGCTGTCGGTCAGGCGCATGAACGGGTAGGCGAGCCGCTTTTCGGGGTCGAGGGCCAGTTCGGGGGGCATTTCGCCCTCGTATTCGAAGTCGACGCCCATCTCGTCGAGCGTGGCGACGGCCTCGCGCACCTTGTCGGAGCGCTCGCCCATCGGGTTGCCGAAGGTCGAGTAGCTCATGAAGGCCACGCGCGGCCTGAAGCCGAGGTTGGAGACGGCGCGGGCCGCCTCGCAGGCGATCTCGACCAGTTCGTCGGCGTCGGGCAGTTCGGTGACGTTGGTGTCGGCCACGAAGATCGTGCGGCCCTTGGCCAGCACCACCGACATGCCCATGATCCGGCCGCCGGGGGCGGGATCGACGACGCGCAGCACCTCGTCCAGCGCCTGGTCGAAGCTGCGGGTGACGCCGGTGACCATGCCGTCGGCCTCGCCCATGCTGACCATCGAGGCGGCGAAGCTGTTGCGGTCCTGGTTGATCAGGCGCTGGACGTCGCGGCGCAGGAAGCCCTGGCGCTGCAGGCGGGCGTAGAGGGCGTCGACATAGTCGGGGTTGCGGTCGGAGAGACGGGCGTTGTGGATCTCCAGACCCGAGGTCTCCGGATCCAGGCCGACGAGGCGCATGTTCTCGTGCACCAGGTTTTCGCGGCCGCAGAGGATGGCCTTGCCGTAGCCGCCGGTCTGGAAGGCGTAGGCGGCGCGGATGACGGACGGCTCCTCGCCCTCGGCGAAGACGATGCGCTTGGGCTTGGCCATGACCGAGCCGGCGATCTTCTGCAGGAAGCCGGCGGTGGGGTCGAGGCGCTGGGCGAGGCTCCGGCGGTAGGCGTCCATGTCGGCGATCGGCTTGCGGGCCACGCCCGTGTCCATGGCCGCCTGGGCGACGAACGGCGGCACGTACCAGATCAGGCGCGGGTCGAAGGCCGAGGGGATGATGTAGTCGGGGCCGAACTTCAGCTGGCGGCCGTGATAGGCGGCGGCCACCTCGTCGGGCACGTCCTCGCGGGCCAGCATGGCCAGCGCCTGGGCGCAGGCGATCTTCATCTCGTGGTTCACCCGGCGGGCCCGCACGTCGAGCGCGCCGCGGAAGATGTAGGGGAAGCCCAGGACGTTGTTGACCTGGTTGGGATAGTCGCTGCGGCCGGTGCCCATGATCGCGTCCTTGCGCACGCGGTGGACGTCTTCCGGGGTGATCTCCGGATCAGGGTTGGCCATGGCGAAGATCACCGGATTGGGCGCCATGCTGGCGATCATTTCCGGCGTGAACGCCCCCTTGGCCGAGAGGCCGAGCAGCACATCCGCGCCGGCCACGGCTTCCTCCAGGGTGCGCTTGTCGGTGTCGACCGCGTGGGCGCTCTTCCACTGGTTCATGCCCTCGGTGCGGCCGCGATAGAGCACGCCCTTGCTGTCGCAGGCGATGACGTTCTCGGGGCGCACGCCCATGGCCTTGATCAGGTCCATCGAGGCGATGCCGGCCGCGCCGGGGCCGTTGAGCACGACCTTGATGTCTTCCAGCTTCTTGCCGGTGATGTGGCAGGCGTTGATCAGGCCGGCGGCGCAGATGATGGCGGTGCCGTGCTGGTCGTCGTGGAACACCGGGATGTCGAGCAGCTCCTGCAGCTCGGTCTCGATGCGGAAGCACTCGGGGCTCTTGATGTCTTCCAGATTGATGCCGCCGAAGGTGACGCCGATGTTCTTGACGACGGTGATGATCTCGTCGGCGTCCTTCGTGGTGACCTCGATGTCGATGGAGTCGACGTCGGCGAAGCGCTTGAAGAGCACGCTCTTGCCCTCCATCACCGGCTTGGAGGCCAGGGCGCCCAGGTCGCCCAGGCCCAGGATCGCGGTGCCGTTGGAGATCACGGCCACCAGGTTGCCCTTGGAGGTGTAGTCGTAGGCCGCGTCGGGGTCGGCGGCGATCGCGTGCACCGGCACGGCCACCCCGGGCGAATAGGCCAGCGACAGGTCGCGCTGGGTCGCCATCGGCTTGGTGGGGGTCACCGCCAGCTTGCCCGGTTGCGGGTGGCGGTGGAAGGCCAAGGCCTCCGCGTCGGTGAAGGTCTTGCGTTCCGCGTCGCTCATGGCGGCGTTTCCTGTCCTGCGTAGCCAGTTGAAATGGGCCCGCCGAACGATGCGACGCGCCCTTATGCACGGACCAGCCTAGCGACGGGGGCGGGAGGCGACAACATCGCAATCATCGATGGTATCGCTACAAACGCTTGTTGGGACTGGGTTTGCGGCATGTGGGACGCTGACCCCGCGTAAGCGTGGGGGACAAAACCATTGACCCGGAACGGGGCCTGGGCGACGAGGCGCGGGCTTGTTTCGTGGAGGCTGGAGCCATGTCCGCAACCCCCGTCAGGATCGCCGTCGCCGGAGCCCTGGGCCGCATGGGCAAGGCCGTGGCCGCCACGCTGGAAGGCCGCGCCGACGCCGTCGCCGTGGCCCGCTTCGACCGCCCGGGGGCGCAGGGCGAGGGACTGGTGGCGCTGGAGGCGGCGCTGTCGGGCGCCCAGGCGATCATCGACTTCACCATTCCCGAGGCCTCGGTCGCCCTGGCCGAGGCGGTCGCCCAGGCCGGCGGCGGGATCGCCCTGGTGATCGGCTCGACCGGCTTCAGCCCCGAGCAGGACGCGCGCCTCGAGAAGGCGGCGCAAAAGGTCGCCATCGTGCGCTCGGGCAACTATTCGCTGGGCGTCAACATGCTGATGGGCCTGGTGCGCCAGGCCGCCGCCGCCCTGCCGGCCGCCGACTGGGACATCGAGGTCTTCGAGGCCCACCACAAGCGCAAGATCGACGCCCCGTCGGGCACCGCCCTTATGCTGGGCCAGGCCGCCGCGGACGGCCGCGGCGTCGTGCTCTCCGAAGTCGAGGACCGCGCCCGCGACGGCGTCACCGGCGCGCGCAAGGAGGGCGACATCGGCTTCTCCGTCGTGCGCGGCGGCGGCATCATCGGCGAGCACAGCGTGATCTTCGCCGGCGAGAGCGAAAGCCTGACCCTGTCGCACTCGGCCATCGACCGGGGCCTGTTCGCCCGCGGCGCGGTGGTCGCGGCCGTGTGGGCGCAAGGAAAGCCGCCGGGGATCTACGACATGCAGCAGGTGCTGGGGTTCAAGGCGGTCTAGCCGCCTCTCCTGTCGTTCTCGCCCTGGAACCGGGGCTCCACCGCTACCTGCAACGCGCGTCCAAGCGGACGGGTTTGGTGTCGGCCATGGAGGGCAGAGGCGCCTCGTCGTTCGCCGAAGCCAGCGCGGTTGAAGAGGGGCGGGACGATGGCGGCAAGAAAGACAGTGAGGGACTAGATCGGCCCAAGCATGTCGGCGAGCGCCAGCACCGCCGTCCAAGTCCGTCCCGTGATCCGCGTGCCGAGGGTCTTCTCGACCAGGCTGGTGGTCAGTTTCGAACCGCCGACGCCGTCGGGATAGATCGCATAGATCTGGCGGCTTTCGGCCCGCGCCTGCTCGGTCCCGCGGATCGCCGCGCGCAGGGCCCCCATGGCCTTCTTGTCGGGGGTGTCCTTGCAGAACAGTGTCATCAGCCAGCCCGGATCGGCCGCCGCGAAGTCCGGGAACGGGTTGGCCGCGACCAGGGCTCGCCAGGCCTCGGCGGTGCGGACATAGACATCGGTGCGCAGGCCCAGGCGCGCCATCAGCTCGGTTTCGATCTGGGTCTGAAGCTCCGCGCCGGTGCGCCCGCCGCTCTCGAACACCAGGTCGCCGACCTTGGGGCCCATGCGGACTGCGGTGTGGCCGAGATCGGTCAGCAGGCCGGTCAGCTCTTCGGCGGTGATCAGACGACCACCGGCGGCGTTGACGCCGCGCAGCAGGGCGATGTGGAGGGACATGGTCGGGCCTTTCGAACGAGGCGGCTGTTTAAGCCCTGGGCGGGCCGCCGTCGCGGGGGATTTGCGGCCGGCGCTTCGCGCGGCGAACCCTCTCTCATGGAGAGAGGGTTCGCCGCATCCGATGTCCGCTCGGGATGTTGAGCGAAGTCGGCTCCACCGCCTATTCGAGACGCTCAGATAGTCGTCAACCCCTGGCCAGGGCGCTGGCCGCCTTGCCGTCGTACTGGCCGCCGAAGTTGGTCTTCAGGTGGGCCATGATCGCGCCGACGTTGGCGTCGGGGTTCTTGCTGCGGAAGTCGTCGATGGCCTGACGCAACTCCGCTTCCGTCATCTGCTTGGGGCCATAGGAGGACAGGATCGCCAGCTCGGTTTCGGCCGCCTTGATCCGCTCGTCCACCCTCGATGCATCGCCGGCGGCCTCGATCAGGCGCGCGCGTTCGGCCGCGAGATTTTCCAGCGTCAGCTTCGTGTTCTTCAGGAACTTGGCGACGGTCGCGGCGACCTTTTCGTCGGTGACCTCCGTCACGCCGCGCTTGAATTCCTCGGTCGTGATCTGCGTCGCTTCGCCGATCAGCGTGGTGAGCAGGTCGGCCTTCAGGCGGTCGCTCACCTTGCGCGCCGCGAGTTGGTCAGCCTTGAGCGCGTCGAGCAAAGCCATGTCGTCGTCCTTTCAATTCACTCTATCCGGCAGCGCCGTAGCGCTCCCCAGGTAGTTCCCTGCATCGCTTCCCAATCTCTTAGCGGTCTCTCGATGCGTCGGCTAATGGGCGAGCGTCGATAACGGAGGACATCTCCGGCTCCGGCGAGGCGAGCCTCGCCCATTTCAATACCGGCGCTTTCCCGACTTTTCCGCAACGGGGGCCTCACAAACGCCACGGCTTGCGGCATGGTGCGGGCGATGGCCGAGCCCCACGCCGACCCCGATTCCGCTTCCAAGCCCGCGAAACCCAAGCGAGGTCTCCGTCTCGACAAGGCCGCCCTGGCCGACGCCGGGCTGGAGGCCGTGTCGTTCGCGATGATGGCGTTCATCGCCCTGGGCTTTTCCGCCTATGCCGGCCGCCGCGAGATCAGTCGCGCCCTGGCCGAGGCGTGGCTGGCCGAGCGCGGCATCGAGGGGCTGATCTCGGTCGAGAGCCTGGACGCCAGCGGCTTCGCCGGTTCGATCCGGCTGGGCCCGGCCAGCGACCCCTATTTCTCGGCCAGGCGCATCGAGGTGGCCTACGACCTGACCGCGCCGTGGTCGGGCGGGCCGTTCGCCATCGACACTCGGGCCGTGCGCATCACCAGCCCGCGCCTGCGCGCCCGCTACGACGGCCAAAAGCTGACCTTCGGCAAGCTGCAGCCGCTGATCGACGAGGCGCTGAAGTCGCCCGGCGAAAAGAAGGAAGGCGGGCCGGCCGTGCTGGTCGAGGACGCCCGGGTGACGCTCGACACGCCCGGCGGCGTCGCCCGGCTGACCGGCGACGCCAGCCTCGACGACGGCCGGCTGCTGCGGCTGGACGCGGCGGTGGCGGCCATGCGCTACGCCACGCGCGACCTGCAGGTCGAGCTGCGCGGCGCGGCCTTGCGGGCCCGCAAGCGCGGCGACCGCCTGACGCTCGACGTCCGCGCCGAGGTCGAGGGCCTGGACGCCGAGCAGCTGGACCTGGAAGAGGCCGACGCCCGCCTGGAGGCAGACGTCGCCTATCCCGACCTCAAGCGGCTGGCGGCGACCGGGCCGGCCGACGTCAAGCTGTCGATCAAGGCGCAGGGATTGAGGGCCGGCGAGACCAGCCTTTCAGATGTCGAGACCCGCCTGACCCTGGCGGGGCTGGTGGCCGGCGACTTCAAGAAGGGCGGCGCGGCCGCGCGGGTGTCGGGCCAGGCTCGGGCCGGACGGCTGGTCGCGCCCGGCGTCGAGGCCCGCAGCTTCGCCGCCGAATTCGACAGCGACGCGATGCGGGTGGACTTCGACCAGACCGGCGTGCGGGCCATCGGACCGGCGCGGCTGCGCGGCACGGCCGACCAGGCCCTGGCCGGCGGCGCGGCGCTGAGCCGCGCGGCGGTGGACGTGAAGTCGAGCAACCTGGCCTTCTCGGCCCCCAGGGGCGGAACGGTCGGTCTGTCGGGCGCGGTCAGCGTGGCCGCCGGCGTCGGCCGCGCGGCGCGTGACGGCCTGGGCCTGTCGGCCCTGGTGCTGGACGCCAAGGGACGCTTCCGGGCGGGCGACGGCCTGAACCTGACCCTGGCCGGCCGGGCCGGCGCCGACGGGGCCGTCTCGGCGCCCGACGCCGAGCGCCTGACCGCCGGTTTGCCCAATCCCGCCTACGCCAGCGCCGCGCGCAAGGCCTTGGCCGACTTCGAGCTGGACGCCTCGGACCTGCGGCTGGAGATCGGCGCCGGCAAGGTTTCGGCCTTCGCCGGCAAGCCCGTGACCCTGGCCTCCGCGAGCGGCGCCAAGGCGGCCCTGACCGCAGGCGGCGGCCGCCTGGTCGAGAGCGCCGGCGGCGTCTCGCGCGGTTCGGCGACCTTGGCGCTCGACGGCGGCGGCCTGCCGCGGCTGACCCTGACGGCCAGCGACTGGCGCGCCGACGCGGCCGGCTTCGCCTCGCCCGTGACCTTGGCCGGGACGCTGGACGTTCCGCCCGCCGAGGGGGTCAAGCTCGACGCCAAGGGCCAGGCGCGCCTGGCCGGCGGCGTGTTCGAGGTGCGCCTGGCGGGTTGCACCCCGGTCGGCGTGGCCGCCATCGAGGCGGGCGAGGCCGGCGAGCGGCCGATCCAGGACATCGCGCTCGACGTCTGTCCGGTCGCGGCGCCCCTGGTGCGGGTGGCCGGCGGTCGCTGGGAGGCGCAGGCGCGCTTCACCAACGGCCGCGGAACCATCGTGGCGGCCGAAGCGAAAGCCGAAGACGTGGCCGGGACCTTCGTCGGCGGCGGCGCGGGCTTCGACCGCGCCGAGGTGCGGCTGACGCAAGGAAGACTGGTCGACGCGGCCTCGGCCAAGCGGTTCGAGCCGGTCAAGGCGACGGGGCGGCTGGCCCTGGCCTCGGGCGTGTGGAGCGGCGGCGTCGACTTCGGCACGGCCAGCGGCTTTGCTCTGGGGCGTATCGACATCCGTCATGGCGTCGAGAGCGGCCGCGGCTCGGCCGTCATCGACGCCTCGAACATCGTCTTCACCAAGGAGGCGGGCCTGCAGCCCGTCGCCGTCAGCCCGATGGCCGCCTTCGCCAGCGAGGCCGAGGGCAAGGCCAGCTTCAAGGGCCGTTTCGACTGGACCGAAAAGGGCGTGACCAGCAGCGGCGAGGTTTCCACCCAGGGGCTCGACTTCCGCGCCAGCCCGCTGGGCTTCGTGGCCACCCTGAACGGCGACGTGAAGTTCGACAGCCTGGCGCCGCTGACCAGCGCGCCCGACCAGAAGCTGAAGATCACCCGCATCGACTCCATCGTGCCGCTGGAGGCGATCGGCGCGGTCTTCACCCTGGGCGCCACCTCGCTGAAGGTGTCGGAGGCGTCGCTGACGGCGGCCAAGGGCAAGATCTCGATCGAGCCGGTCGACGTGCCGCTGGACGGCAAGGCGATCACCGGCGTCATCGTCATCGACGGCCTCGATCTGGGTGAGCTGACCGCCGGCTCGACCCTGGCCGACAAGGTCAAGCTGGACGCGGTGGTCTCGGGCCGCCTGCCGTTCCAGCTCGGCGACAAGGGTTTCAAGCTGCTCGACGGCAAGCTGAACGCGGTGAAGCCGGGCCATATCTCGATCTCGCGCGAGGCCCTGACGGGCGTCGAGGCCAGCCAGGCCGAGAACGACAGCCCCGGCAATCCGAACAACGCGCCCGCCGCCGACCAGCCGGTCAACGCCATCCAGGACTTCGCCTACCAGGCCATGGAGAACCTGGCCTTCGACACCCTGGAGGCCGGGGTCAATTCGACGCCGAACGGCCGCCTGTCGCTGCTGTTCCATATCAAGGGCGAGCACGATCCGAAGGTTGCCGAAAAGGCCAAGGTCGGGATCCTGGAGCTGATCCGGGGCAAGGCCTTCCAGCGGCGGATCCCGCTGCCGGCCAAGACGCCGGTGGACCTGACGCTCGACACCTCGCTCAATTTCGACGAGCTTCTGGTCGCCTGGGGCCGTCGTTTCGCTGAAGAGACAGAAGACCGAGCGCGTTAGGCGAAAGTGTATGCGGTTTCGCCGGCTAACGCGCTCGATTGCAAAGAAACCGTCTTTCATTCCAAGGAATGAAAGACTGGGGCCGTTCAGCGCCGGTTCAGCCGTGACCGCGCAACGTGAAGTCCGAACTGGAGACAAAGCCATGCACAAGCGCGTCCTGATCGCGACCCTGCTGGCGGCGGGAGGCCTCGCGGCCTGCACCCCGACCGTCCGCGTCAAGGTCGACCCGATCAACATCTACGCCAAGCTGGACGCCGATGTGCGGGTGCGGCTGGACAAGGAAGTCCAGACGCTGATCCAGCAGAACCCGAACCTGTTCTAAGCAAGGAGGAACCGCCATGATCCGCAAGACGATGACGGTCCTGGCCATCGCGGCCGCGATGGGCGCGGTCGCCGCCCCGGTGCTGGCCCAGTCGGCCGCCGCCAAGGCCGCCGTGGACGCCGGCAAGGCCGCCGGCACGGTCGGCGAGCAGGCCGACGGCTTCCTCGGCATCGTGTCGGGCGGCGACGCCGACCTGCGCGCCGCCGTGGCCGAGATCAACACCGGCCGCGCGGCCGTCTACAAGGACACCGCCGCCAAGACAGGCGTCACCGCCGCCGCCGCCGGCCAGGCCACCGCCAAGCAGCTCTACGCCCGCCTGGCCGCCGGCCAGTACTGGAAGCCGCTCGGCGGCGGCTGGGTGAAGAAGTAGGTCGCTGGCTTTAGAGGCTCCCCCTCGTGGGGAGCTGTCGCGAAGCGACTGAGGGGGCTGCCGCCGCGCCGGCCCCCTCCGGCCCTCTGGGCCACTTCCCCCAGAGGGGGAGGATTTGAGACGTGAAACGCCGCGACAGCCGATGGGCCGTCGCGGCGTTTTTCTTTGGGGTGCTCGCCCGCGACCCCTACCGCGGCGCCATGCGGATGCCGCCGTCCAGGCGCACGTCCTCGCCGTTGAAGTAGCCGCAGGTGATCATGGTCAGGGCCAGCTGGGCGTATTCGGCGGGTTCGCCCAGGCGCTTGGGGAACGGCACGCTGGCGGCCAGGGCGGCTTTGACGTTGTCGGGCGCGGCGTTCATCAGCGGGGTGTTGAAGATGCCCGGCAGGATGGTGTTGACGCGGATGCCGTCGTTCATCAGGTCGCGGGCGATCGGCAGGGTCATGCCGATGACGCCGCCCTTGCTGGCCGAATAGGCGGCCTGGCCGATCTGGCCGTCCTCGCCCGCCACGCTGGCGGTGTTGACGATGGCGCCGCGCTCGCCGTCCTCCAGCGGCTCCAGGTCGAGCATGCCCTTGGCGGACTTGGCGATGCAGCGGAAGGTGCCCACCAGGTTGATCTGGATCACCCGGTCGAAGATATCGAGCGGGAAGTGCTTGGTCTCGCCGGTGGTCTTGTCGCGGCTGGCGGTCTTGGCGGCGTTGCCTACGCCGGCGCAGTTGACCAGGATCCGCTCCTGGCCGTGGGCGGCGCGGG
>JASGDR010000074.1:0-10750 GCA_047607095.1 Caulobacter sp. | reverse complement strand
GTTCCTCGAGAGCGCCGCGCCGATAGATCCTCCCCCTCTGGGGGAGGTGGCCCGGAGGGCCGGAGGGGGTGGTTCCTCGAGATCGGCGCATCGCCTCCACCGCCCCTTAACACCCGCCCCCTACACTCGCGCGCCATGACCAAGACCCGCGCCGCCGTCACCGCCGAACAGCTGGCCACCCTCAGCCACGAGTTCCGCACGCCCCTGAACGGGGTGCTGGGCATGGCGCGTCTGCTGGAAAGCACCAAGCTGACCGCCGAGCAGCGCTCCTATGTCGCGGCCCTGCGCGAGAGCGGCGATCACCTGCTGTCGCTGGTCAACGACGTGCTCGACTTCGCGCGCCTGGGCGCCACGGCCCTCGAGCTGCACCTGGCACCGGTCGACATCGAGGACCTGCTGCGCCAGGTGGCCGAGCTGATGAGCCCCCGCGCCCACGAGAAGAAGATCGAGATCGCCTGGGCGGTCGAGCGCGGCCTGCCGCCGCTGCTGGCCGACGAGGGCCGCCTGCGCCAGGTGCTGCTGAACTTCGCCGGCAACGCCGTCAAGTTCACGGAAAAGGGCGGCGTGCTGCTGACCGCCCGCGACATGGGCGAGGGGCGCGTGCGCTTCTCGGTGGCCGACACCGGCCCGGGCGTCGCGCCCGAACAGCGCGAAAGCATCTTCGAGGCCTTCGTCCAGACCGATCCCTCGCACCAGGCCCAGCTGGGCGGCGCGGGCCTGGGCCTGGCCATCGTCGCCCGCCTGGCGGCCGCCATGGACGGCGCGGCCGGCGTCGGCGAGGCCGCCGGAGGCGGGGCCGACTTCTGGTTCGAAGCGCCGTTCGCCCGCCAGGACGAGACGCCGGATTCCGTTACGGCGGCCCCGCCGCTGGAAGGCCGGTTCGTCGCCGTGGTCTCGCCCAACGCCGTCGTGCGCGAAGCCGTCGGCGCCCAGGCCATCGCTTCGGGCGCCTGGGTCAAGAACCTGGCCGACCTGGCCCAGGTCGAGACCCTGCCGCGCCAGGCCGTCCTGCTGGTCGACGCCGCCCTGGCCGGGCCGGACCGTCCGCTGACCGCGCCCGCCGGCCGCGCCGCCGTCGCCCTGCTGACGCCCGACCAGCGCGACCTGATCCCCAGCCTCTCCAAGGCCGGCTTCAGCGGCTACCTGATCAAGCCCTTGCGTCGCGCCTCGCTGACCACCCAGGTGCTGGCCGCCAAGCCCGTCGACGCGGCGCTGGAGGCCCTGGTCACCCCGGCCGAAGCCCAGGACGACCGCATCGCCCCCGCCGCCGCCCCCGGCGCCCGCGTGCTGCTGGCCGAGGACAATCCGATCAACGCCCTGCTGGCCCGCACCCTGCTGGAGCGCGAGGGCTGCACGGTCGACCGCATCGCCAGCGGCGACGAGGCCGTGGCCGCCCTGTCGCGCGGGACCTACGACCTGGTGTTCATGGACCTGCGCATGCCCGGCCTCAACGGCCTGGAAGCCACCCGCGCCGTCCGCGACAAGGGCGTCGACACCCCGATCCTGGCCCTGACCGCCGACGCCTTCGACGAGGACCGCCGCCAGTGCCTGCTGGCGGGCATGGACGACTTCCTGGTCAAGCCGCTGACCCCCGCCGCCCTGCGCGAGGCCCTGTCGCGCTGGACCGGCCCCGACCGCCCGCGCCGCTGGACGAACGTCGCGACGCGCGCCAAGGTCGCCCGCTGACGGGACCCGCGCTTTCCCCGTCTTCGGGGAAGACCGCATGAGCCAGGATACGACCGGCCAGACCGCCGAGACCGCCGCGGCGGAAACGCCCGCCCGCAAGCCGCATGGCTGGCGTGAAGTGCTGGTCGCCCTGCGCGAACCGCGCGTTCTGGTCACCCTGCTGCTCGGCTTCTCGTCGGGCTTGCCGTTCATGCTGGTGGGCAACACCCTGGGCTTCTGGCTGCGCGAGCAGGGCATCCAGCTCGCCGCCATCGGCTTCCTGTCGTGGGTGGGCATCGCCTATTCGCTGAAGTTCCTGTGGGCGCCGATCATCGACCGGGTCGACCTGCCCCTGCTCGGACGGCTTGGCCGTCGGCGCGGCTGGATGGTGCTGACCCAGATCGTCGTCGGCGTCGGCCTGTTCGGCATGGCCGTCATCGGGCCCGGCGGACACCTGTGGACCTTCGCGCTACTGGCGGTGATCACCGCCTTCGCCGCCGCCAGCCAGGACATCGTCGTCGACGCCTGGCGGATCGAACGGGCGGAAAGCCCCGACGACCTGGGCCTGCTGACCGCCGCCTTCCAGTTCGGCTATCGCGTCGCCATCCTGGCCACCGACGCCTGGATCCTGGTGGCCGCCGCCAAGATCGGCTGGCCGACCTCCTACCTCGTCTGCGCCGCGGCCATGGGCATCGGCCTGGCCTCCACCCTGTTCGCCGCCGAGCCGGCCCGCACCCCGGCCGCCGCCACCGGCGCCGCGGCCGCCCCGCTGTGGACCCCGCGCGGCTTTTTCGACGCCGTGGTCGGCCCGTTCATCACCTTCTTCCAGACCCACGGCCCGATGGCCGTGCTGATGCTCTGCACCGTGGCGCTCTATCGCCTGCCCGACTTCCTGATGGGACCGATGGCCGCGCCGCTCTACACCGATCTTGGCCTGGCCAAGGAGATGATCGGCGCGGTGCGCACCTCGTTCGGCCTGGTCGCCACCTTCGTGGGCATCGCGCTGGCGGGGATCAGCGCCGTCAGGCTGGGCTTCGAAAAGACCCTGGTGCTCGGCGCGGTGCTCGGCCCGGGCTCGAACCTGGCCTTTTCGGCGATGGCGCTGGCCGGCCCGAGCATGCCGGTCTTCGTCGGCGCGATGATCGTCGACAACCTTTCGACCGGCTTCGCCGGCGCGGCCCTGGTCGCCTACATGTCCAGCCTGACCAGCCTCGGCTACACCGCAACCCAGTACGCCCTGCTGTCGAGCACCTACGCCATGCTGGGCAAGTTCCTGAAGGGCTTCTCGGGCGCGGTCGTCGAGGGGCTGGAGAAGCACTTCAGCCTGATGACCTCCTACGCGATCTTCTTCGCCGGCACCGCGGCGGTGGGCGTTCCGGTGGTCATCCTGTCGATCCTGCTGTCTCACCGGCAGGGCAGGGCCAAGGCGGCGGCCCAGGCGTCCGCCTGAGCCGCCCCGAGTCCGCCGCCTAGCAGGCGCAGATCAGCGGATAGTTGGTCGTGTCGGCGATGCTCGTCATGCCGTAGTACTGCACCAGCACCGACTCCGCCGTGCAGAACGCGCCTTCGACCCAGGCCTGGTCGTTGGAATAGGCCTCGCCGATGATGAACAGGTTGGCCGCCGTCGCGCCGGGTACGAGGCCGGTGGGCCGGCGGATGCGCTGCATCACGTCGCAGATGTCGTAGTGCGCCGCCCAGGCGTGATAGCCGGCTCCGAACGGGTTCAGCGAGAAGTCGTCGAAGATCGCCTCGACCGGCCAGGGGATCTGGCCGGCGGCGTCGGGATCGCCCCAGTGCACCTTGGCCAGCTCCAGCAGCACCATGCGGATCATGGTGTCGGTGGCCTTCCGGGGGCCGAACAGCACCTGGTAGTCCTGGTCGATCGGCTTCTTGCGGCGCTCGCCCACGCCGATCTCCAGCTCCTGCCAGAACTGCACGTACTGCATGTCGTCATAGGAGGCGAGCACGCCGTACATGGGGTTGTCGGTCCCCTGGCTGTTGTCGCCGAAATAGTAGACCTGGCGCAGCGGCAGGTCGGTGATGGTCGGGCCGAAGGTGTTGTCGGCCCCCGCCAGGTCCGGCGGATAGGGCACGTCGGCGTCGGTCCACCACGGGCGGTCGAAGAACAGCATCACCCGCATCGACGGCTGGCGGATCACCCCGTCCATGTAGAGCTGCACGCCCTCGGCGTTGAGGATGTCGAGCGTCCCCTCCGGCATGTCGGCGTAGCGCGTGGCCTCGGCCACCAGGTCCAGCGAGGCCGGCGGCATGGCCAGGAAGGCGTTCTGGGTGGTCCGCGCCTCGCCGCCCTTGAACGGGTCGGCCGCGCTGGCCAGGCGGTAGTTGACCGTCTCGCCCTCCAGCCACACCGAATGCAGGCGCGTGCGCTGGGTCAGCACGAAGTCGACGCTCGCGGCCTGCGCGGCCGCCTTGGTCTGCTGGTAGAGCTGGACGAAGACCTGGGAATAGCCGCCGTTGACGGTCTTGAACGCCCCGCCCGGCGCGAACTCGCCGTTGTAGACGGCGGCGTTGGCGGCGTTCCAGTTGATGACGTTGGAGGTGTAGCCGCCCGCGTCGGCGGCGTACTCGTAGCCCTCGTTGCCGGCCTGGTCGTAGAAGACGTTCCAGTAGCCGATGTTGCCGGCGATCGAGCCCGGCGGATAGACGAACGAGTTGAAGTCGTAGGGCAGCCGGCCCGAAGCGTAGAACGCGCATTGCTGGGTCCGGGTCGAGACCGGCGCATCGCCGGTGATGAAGCCCGAGACGGCCGAGAACAGGTTGGCCGCCGGCTGGTGGCTGGCTTCGGTGTTGTAGGGCGCGGGGTGGCTGTCCAGATCGTCCTGGTAGATGTGCTCCCCGCGCAGGTACAGCAGCGGATTGTCGGTGGTGTTGAAGTCGATGACCTTGTCGCCCAGCCCCAGCATCTCGATGGTCAGGGTGACCAGCTGGTGGCCCTCGCTCTTGGCCGGATCCCACTCGATGAAGCGCATGCCGCCCGCCTCGATGTAGGACTGCTTGGGATCGTCGAAACAGAAGTGGGTGACGATGCGGCCCGCCGGCAGGCGCCTGCCCGAGCCCTGCCCCTCGAAGGCGTAGTCGCCCCATTCGTAGAGCTGGATCACGTCGCCCGCGACCGCCTTGCCGCCGGTGACCAGCCGCCAGGCCGTATAGAGCCCCGCCGGACCCGCGCCGAAGATCGTGTAGGTCGTTCCCATCGCCGCCTCCCCTGGCCGCCCTCGGGACCTCCCCGGAAGCGACCTCGAATTGCATCGGCCGGATTACGCGCAAAGAGAGTGATAACGACTGTGCGAAACCAGACAGCGACCCAAAGAAAAAGGCCCCGGATCGCTCCGGGGCCTTCGTTCTTCAGGCTGACCGCCCGCCTCAGTCGTTGACCGTGGCGGCGTCGACCGGAGCCGTGTGGTGCTCGTCCGCGCCGTGCGACCACTTCTTCAGGATCGGCGACAGCAGCAGGAAGACCACGCCGATGCCGGCCGCGGCCAGGCCGATGATGTTGAACACCTTCAGCGAGGCCGCCAGGGCCGCGCCGGGGTCCAGCACCTGGCCGGCCACGGTCTCGGTCACCGCCAGGCTGGCGATGAAGCCGCCGACCTTGCTGGCGATCGACACGGCCATGAACCACACGGCCATGACGAACGAGACCATCGCCGCCGGCGACAGCTTGGTCATCTGCGACAGGCCCACGGGCGACATGCACAGCTCGCCGGTGGTGTGCAGCATGTACATCAGCACCAGGAAGAACAGCGGCATGCGGAAGGCGCCGTCGGCGAAGGTCGAGCCCCACTGCAGGACCAGGAAGCCGAGGCCCACCTGCAGCAGCGCCAGGCCGAACTTCGCCACCGGGTTCGGATCCTTGTTGCGACGGCCCAGGAACGTCCACAGAGCGGCGAACACCGGGGCGAAGATCAGGATCCAGCCGGCGTTCAGCGCCTGGGTCTGGGCGGCGTTGAAGCTGGCGTCGATCCAGAAGGTCGAAGCCGGGTCGATGCCCGCGGCCTTCAGCTGGCCGGGGGTGGCGATGGTCACCGCGTCGCCGAACAGGTGGATCGGGGCCGAGACCAGGTCCAGGTTGACGTTGGTGGCCGCGAACAGGTTCAGCGACGAGCCGGCCTGCTCGAACAGGGTCCAGAACACCACCGCGCCGAAGATCAGGAACAGGGCCAGGGCCAGACGCTCGCGCTCGACCTTCTCGACCTTGGCGAACATGAACCAGACGATGTAGCCGATCGAGGCGAACATGCTGGCGATCAGCGCGCCGCCGACGATGACGCTGCTCTGGACCAGGAAGAACACGCCCACCACGCCGACCAGCGACAGGATGTAGATCACGTGCTCGCGGCTCAGCGGGCCGGCGACGTTCTGCTTCAGCGCCTTGACGTCCGGCGCCTCGCCCTTGCCCATCAGCAGCGGCTTGCCCAGCACGAAGACGACGAAGCCGGCCAGCATGCCGATGCCGGCCAGGCCGAAGCCCGCCCACCAGCCGACCTTCACGCCCAGATAGCCGCACAGCAGCGACGACCAGAACGAACCCAGGTTGATGCCGTAGTAGTAGAGGGTGAAGCCCGGATCCCGGCGCGGGTCGCCCTGCGGGTAGAGCTGGCCGACGATGGTCGAAATGTTGGGCTTGAGGAAGCCGACGCCGACGATGATCAGCGACAGCGCCAGCCAGAAGATGTTGAGATAGGTCGGATCGCGGCCCTTCACGTCCAGCTTGTAGTCGGCCTTCGGCAGCACGGCCGGCAGCGGCGCGTCGGCCGGCAGGTTCTTGATCTCGAAGTCGCCGGTCTTGCTGGCCGAGATGTCGTAGGGCTTGCCCGCCACGACCAGGCGCGCCACGCGGTCTTCGCCGCGGCCTTCGGCCTGGAATTCGTAGGTGGCGCCGCCGTAGGTCAGGGTCTGGATCGCCGGCTTGCCTTCGACCGCCATGGTCAGGTGGCCCGCCACCAGCAGCAGCGCGCCGAAGGCGACGGCCTTGCGGGTGCCCAGATACTTGTCGGCCAGGAAGCCGCCGATCAGCGGCAGCAGGTAGACCAGCGAGGTGTAGGACCCGTAGTGCGAGCTGGAAACGCCCGGCTCGAACAGGAAGTGCTGCGTCAGATAAAAGATCAGGATCGCCCGCATGCCGTAGTAGGAGAACCGCTCCCACATCTCGGCGAAGAACAGGATGATCAACCCCTTCGGGTGCTCTTTTATAAGCTGCATAAATACTGGCAGCCCCGTCAGCAACGTAACGAGCACGCCTGCCACAATGACAATGCTATTCATTCTTGACCTTGACTGTATTCAAGTCAGATAGGGCGACACCAACGGTCGTTTCGCCCTCCCCTCCCCGGTTCGCGGGGAGAAGATCACGCGGCTTTCCGTTTCACAAGCAAAGGCTTGCCGGAGGGGGAGCGCTTGCCCGCCCCCGTGCGTTTCCCAGTCGACAAGTTCCGCAACGGCAGGACGTCCGCCCATGCAAACGTCAAACCCCGACCACCCGATCGCCTGCGCTCGCGAGACCGGCCGCGTGCGGGCGCTGTTCTCAGGCCACGAGATCGCCGACAGCGACGACGTCCTGGTGCTGCGGGAAGCCGACTACCCGCCCGTGCGCTATTTCCCGCGCGGCGACGTGGCCATGGCCTTCCTGCGCAAGTCCGACAAGACCACCCGCTGCCCCCACAAGGGCGTGGCGACCTACTACACGATCTGCCGCGACGGCCGGATCGTCGAGGACGCGGTCTGGTCGTACGAGGCCCCGCTGCAGGGCATGGAGCGCATCGCCGGACGGCTGGCCTTCTATCCGCAGCATGTCGACTTCCAGAACGAGGCGCTGAGCGCGGCCGAGCCGGCCGCCATCCCCGGCGCGGCGCCGCGCGGGGCGCGCGACATCGACGAGATCGTCCGCCACACCGACAGCGGCGCCGGAACCAGCCAGGCCGAGCACTGGGAGGCCAACGTCTCCATGCCCGACGACGAGGCCTGGGAAGGCGACGAGGACCAGCGGATCGGCCGGCCTTATCACGGGACGGGCTCGATCTAGCATCCGCGCCCGGCCGATAGGCTGAGACGCACATTTTTGTCATTCCACGGCGCCGTTCGTGCTTGCCAAGCGTTGCAACCCAGGAGATCGTCTCAAATGAAACCGTCCGCTCCCGCCCCCAAGGGAGAACAGAGACGGAGGAGGAAGCCATGGCCTACATCAGCCTGGAGGCGCGCCATCAGACCGCGCAGCCCCGCCGCAAGGTTCGCTGGGAGCGCGTCGCCGTCGCCGGCGCCAGCATCGGCCTCTGGGCCGGCCTGATCGCCCTGGCTACCGCCCTTTCCTGACCCCCGGCGCGGATAACTCGCGCGCCGACGGCCGCGAGGTTTTCATGCCGCTGTATCCCTGCCGCCCGATCTCGATCGGCGTCGATCGACCGGCCGCCGAGGTCTACGCCTATGTCGCCCGCCCCGAGACCATGCCCGAATGGGCCGCGGGTCTGGGCGGCGGCCTGCGCCCCTCCGGCGAACCCGACGTCTGGATCGTCGACGTGCCGAACGGCGAGGCCCGCGTGCGCTTCTCGCCCGAAAACGCCTATGGCGTGCTCGACCACTGGGTGACCCTGCCCGACGGAACCGAGGTCGCCGTCCCCCTGCGGGTGGTCGCCAACGGCGACGGCGCCGAGGTCACGCTCACCCTCTTTCGCCTGCCCGACATGGACGACCCCGCCTTCGAGCGCGACGCCGCGGCGGTGGCCCGCGACCTGGAAACGCTGAAGGCGAGGCTGGAAGGCCAGCAATAGCTCGCGGCAAGCGAGAAACCCGCGACCGCCGATTGCAAAATCGCACACGGTCGGAAAGATGCCGCCATCGGCCCGCCGGCCGACAGTTCAGTTCCTGCGACCGGGGGGCCGCACGCCTTGCTTCGGATCTTCACAGCACCCGCGACCAACGTCGCGCGCCGAGCTTTCCGCGGCGTTCTGGCCGGCGTCCTGGCGGCGAGCGCAGCCCTGCCGGGCGCCGCGGCCATGGCGGTCGAAACGCCGCTTCCGCCCAGGCCGGCCAGCCAGATCGACGAACTCTTCGCCTCGCCTGCGCTGCGCGAAGGCGCCCTGTCGCCCGACGGCCGCTACCTGGCCATCGTCACGCGCGACAAGTCGACGGAATCCGTCCAGCTGGTCGATCTGGTCGGCGCCACCCAGCGCAAGGTCTTCGACAAGCCGGGCGCCGAGCGCAGCGGCGTCAAGTGGCTGATATGGAAGGACGCCAAGACCCTGGTGCTCCGGTTCGACGGCGTCTGGCCGGCCGGCGCCGGCGGCAAGGGCGTCCCCGCCAACTACAAGCCGACGATCTTCCAGATCTTCGCCGTCGACGTCACCACCGGCGCCCAGACCAAGCTCGGCCTCGGCAGTCTCATCGACCCGCTGCGCAAGGATCCCGACTCCATCCTGCTGCACGCATGGGGCGGCAGCGGCGGCGGCGCCTGGCAACAGCAATTGCACAAGGTGAACGTCCGCACCGGCGCGACCGAGATCATCGACCGGTCTCGTGACCTCAGCATGTTCTGGAGCACCAATCGCGACGGCGACCCGGTCATCAAGTACGACGCGGTGGGTCGCGGCGGAGTGAAGCTGCTCTATCGCGAGAAGATCGGCGCGCCCTGGACCACCGCCTTCACCCTCAGGCCTCGTGACATCGAGGCCCTGCCCGAACTGTCGGTTCTCGCCCCAGGACCCGATCTCACCAGCTTCTACGTCGCCACCCCGCCTCAGGACGACCAGGGCACGCGCGAGCTTCGGCTCTACGACTTCAAGAGCCGCACGATGGGGCCGGTGATCTACGCCAATCCATCCTACGACTTCGACAGCGTGGCCTTCGACCCGAAGGACGGCTCCGTGCGGGCGATCTGCTCGATCGGCCAGATCCGCGAATGCGACTATCTCGACAAGGCCCGTCAGACCGAATGGCTGGGCATCACCCGGTTCTTCGACAACGAGCGCAACGTCTCGATCGCCTCGGAATCCGACGACGGCGCAACCAAGCTGCTGTGGGTTTCAGGCCCCGACGAGCCTGGCTCCTATTATCTCTACCGGCGCGCCGATCACTCGATAAAGCTGGTCGGCGAGGCCTGGCCGAAGCTGACGCCCAACAGCCTGGGCGCGACCCGCCAGTACAATTACGTCGCCAGCGACGGTCAAAAACTGATTGGCTATCTGACCCGTCCGCCGGCCGCCAAGCCCGGCGACCGGCCGCCCCTGGTCGTGATGCCCCACGGCGGCCCCGAGGCCCGCGACAGTTTCGACTACGATCCCTGGGTCCAGAGCCTGGCGCGGGCCGGCTATGCGGTGTTCCAGCCGCAGTTCCGCGGCTCGGGCGGTTTTGGCCGCGCCTTCGCCGCCGCCGGCGACGGTCAGTGGGGCCTGCGCATGCAGGACGACGTACTGGAAGGTGTGGAGGCCCTGGTAAAGGCGGGCCAGATCGACGCCGATCGGATCTGCATCTACGGCGCCAGCTACGGCGGCTATGTCGCCCTGCAGGCCGGCGCCCGCCATCCCGAGCGCTTCAAGTGCGTGATCAGCCGGGCCGGCGTCTCGGATCTGGTCGCCGTGCAGACCTGGGAGCGCAAGGAGTCGGGCGCGGACTCGCCGCGATATCGCTACTGGCTGAAGTCGATAGGGGATCCGTCGGCCAACCGCGCCAAGCTGGTCGAGACCTCGCCGATCACCTATGCGGCAAGCTATGGCCCGCCCGTCCTGCTGCTGCACGGCGACGCGGACGACATCGTACCTCTGCAGCAATCGCGGATCATGCAGGAAGCGCTGTCGGCGGCGGGCCGCAGGACCGAACTGAAGGTCTATCCGCGCGAAGGCCACAGCGACTGGGACCGGGACAACGAACTGGACGCGATGGACCGCATCCTGGCCTTCGTCGGCGCGGCCATCGGCCCCTCCGCCGCCAAGCCCTGAGGCCCGGCGACGGAGAAGGCCGAAAGGCTTAGAACTCTTCCCAGGCGTCGGTTTCCACCTTCAGGGCGGCCGAGCCTTCGCTGGCGAAGGCCGCGACGCGGGCCTGGGCGGCCGAGCCTTCGCTGGCGAAGGCCGCG
>JASGDR010000073.1:0-5273 GCA_047607095.1 Caulobacter sp. | reverse complement strand
TGCGTGGTGGCGATGAAGCCGCCGCCGAGCACGCGTTCCGGATCTGCCGGGTCGTAGAGCACGCAGGCCTGGCCGGGGGCGACGCCTTCCTCCAGGCCGTCGAACACCAGGCGCACGCCGCCGTCCTCGAGCGACAGGCGCCCGGCCACCGGCTCGCGGGTCGAGCGCACGCGGGCCAGGACCTGCGCATGGGCCTTGGCGGCCTCGATCAGGTCGTCCTCGCCGCCCAGCCAGTTGTCTTCCTTCAGCGTCAGCGACTTGGTCAGCAGGGCCTCGCGCGGGCCCACCACCACGTGGCGCTTGTCGGCGTCGATGCGCACGACGAACAGCGGCTCGCCCGTGCCGCCGCCCACGTTCAGGCCCCGGCGCTGACCGATGGTGTAGCGGGTGACGCCCTCGTGGCGGCCCAGCACCTTGCCGTCCAGGTGCACGATATCGCCCGCCTCGGCCCCTTGCGGGCGGATGCGGTCGATCACCGTGGTGTACTTGCCCTCGGGCACGAAGCAGATGTCCTGACTGTCGGGCTTGTCGGCCACCGACAGGCCCAGAGCGGCGGCGACGGCGCGCACCTGGGGCTTGGCGAAGCCGCCCAGCGGGAAGCGCAGGAAGTCCAGCTGTTCGCGCGTGGTGGCGAACAGGAAGTAGGACTGGTCCTTGGCCGGATCGGCCGCGCGGCGCAGCTGCGGGCGGTTGCTGGCGGCGCCGAAGCCGCGCTGCACGTAGTGGCCGGTGGCCATCGCCTCGGCGCCCAGGTCGCGGGCCACGTCCAGCAGGTCGCGGAACTTGACGGTCTGGTTGCAGCGCACGCAGGGGATCGGCGTCTCGCCGCGCAGATAGGCGTCGGCGAAGTCCTCGATGACCTGCTCCTTGAAGCGGCTTTCGTAGTCCAGCACGTAGTGCGGGATGCCGATCCGCTCGGCCGCCATGCGGGCGTCCATGATGTCCTGGCCGGCGCAGCAGGCGCCCTTCTTGGAGATCGCCGCGCCGTGGTCGTAGAGCTGCAGGGTCACGCCCACCACGTCGTAGCCGGCGCGAGCCAGCAGGGCGGCCGTGACGGTCGAATCCACGCCGCCGGACATGGCCGCGACGATCCGGGTTCCTTCCGGCAGACCGACGGCCAGCTTCACCGCCTGCGCGGCCTGCGCGATCAGGGCGTCGCCCTCCGGAGCGGGGGCGTGGGCGGGGTCGAAACGTGCGAGGTCGGCGTCCATCGGCGCTATTTAGAGCCTCGACCCCGATTTTGCGAGACGGGCCAAGCGCCGCAGGTCGACGGAAGCGCGTCCGGGCCTATTTCAGCACGTTCAGCAGCGACGAGCTCTGCAGGGTGGAGAACACCTGGGCGGAGGCCTGGACGGCCAGCTGGGCCGCCTGCAGGCGGGTGACGGCCTCGGCCATGTCGACGTCGACGATGCCGCCGATCATCACCGTCAGGCTGTCGGACTGGCTTTGCAGAGAGGTCTGGGCGTCCTCGAAGCGGGCCTGGTTCAGGCCGTTCTTGCCCTGGGCCGTGGTCAGGTCCTTCTGGGCGGTGTCGAACGACGACAGCGTGCCCTTCAGGAAGGTGACCTGGGCGTCGGTCAGGTTGCCGGTGAAGGCGCCGTTGGCGTCCACATAGGCCTGGATCTGCTTGAAGGCGTCGAACAGGCCCGTGCCGAGGGCGTCGCCGAGCACGCCGGTCTTCACGGTCGTGGACTCGTCGATGCGGTTGCTGGCGACGTACTGGTCGTTCTGGAACAGCGAGGCGGTGCTGGGCGCCGAGGTCAGGTCGGCCATGCTGGTCGCCGTGGTGGTCGGGGTGTCGGTCCGCGCGCCCGAGAACACGTACTGCCCGTTGGATTTGGTGTTGAGGCCGCGCACCGCGTCGCTGAAGGCGTTCTGCAACTGCTCCATCAGGGTGGTGGCGTTGCCGGCGGCCAGGGCGTTGGCGATCGCCTCGCGGGCGTCGCCGGCTGCGTCGGCGACCTGGCCGATGCCGGTGTCCTGCATGTCCAGCCGGTTGGAGACCAGCTTGGTCTGGTCGAGGAAGCCGTCGATCTTGGCCTGGGCGCTCTTCATGGCCGTGAGCATCTCGGCGTTCTTGGAATAGCCCTTCAGGTCGCTGGCGACCTTCTGGCTGGAAACCTGCTCGCCGATCTCGTTCTGGCGCACCTGCGCCAGCATGAGATTGGAGGTCATCACGCCGAAATTGCTGGAAGTCGAAACGCGGGTCATGGCTCAGTTCACCCCAGGATGCCGCTGAGGACGTCGAACATGTCCTTGGTCGCCTGGATGAGGCGAGCCGAGGCGTTGAACGCCTGCTGGTAGGTCGTCAGGTTGATCAGTTCTTCGTCGAGGTTGACGCCTTCTTCCGACTGGCGCTGGGTGTCGACCTCGGTCTTGACGGAGGCGGTGGCGTCCTTCTTCGACTCCGCGGCGGCCGCCTTGCGGGCGATCGAGCCGGAGAAGTCGGCGCCGTAGCGCAGGACGCTGGTGATCGAAGCGCCGACGCCGCCGGCCGCCGAGAAGCTGACCGTGCTGTCGCCGGCCTTGGCCAGGGCCAGGGCGCCGCTGGCGTCGCCGATGGCCAGGGCCGCGGTCCCGGCCGCGGCGCTCAGGTTCAGCTTGGCGAAGGGCACGCGGGTCGGGTTCTGGTCCATCGCCGTGTCGATGGTGTAGCTCGAGGCGCGGGTGCTGCGCTCGGACGGGCCCAGGCCGAACAGCTGGCTCAGCGTGGGGCCGCCGGTCCCGCGCTGGGTGTTGTCCTCGACCACCGACAGGGTCACCGGGGCGGCGTTGTTGGAGCTGAAGCTCAGCGCGCCCTTGGAGTCGAGCGAGAAGGTTCCGTACTGGCCCGCGCCATCGCTGCGCGAGTTCAGCGAGTTGAGCAGGTCCTGCATGGTGCCGCCCGTCGGGACGGTGACCTTGACGTCGCGGATCCGGCCGCCCTCGACGTCGGTCAGGCGCAGGGTGATGGTGTCGCCGGCGGTGAAGCCGTGCTGCGAGGCGGTCGTCATGCCGGTCTCGTACGGCGAGTAGCCGTTCGAGCGGACGATGTCGTTGAGGCCGAAATAGTGGCTGAAGCCCTTGCCGGCCTTGGTGGAGGGGTTGGTGGCGTCGTCGGCGACGGCCACGCCCAGGCCGCCGTTGGCCGACAGGGTGAGCGCGCCGTTCGAGAAGGTGGCCTGGCCGTCGGTTCCCAGCGCGCTGTTCAGCTGGGTCAGGAAGTTGCCGGGCGTGAAGGACGGGCCGGCGACGCCGTCGACCGTCATGGTGCCGGCGCTGAAGTCGATGTCGATGCGGCGCTGGATGACGCCGCTGGAGTCGGTCAGGGCGATGGTGGTCGCGCCGGTGAAGCCCGAGAAGGCGGTCGTGGCGTCCAGGCCGGTGTTCTTGCCGGTCATGCTGGTCGGGGCGGGGACCGACGAGTTGGCGTTGGAGGCGCGGTTCAGCTCCTCGGCCGCGCGGGTGACGAATTCGCCCAGCTGGTCCGACAGGGCCGGCAGCTCGGTGTTGCGCAGTTCCAGCAGGCCCTTGATCTCGCCGCTGCTGATGTAGAGCGGGCTGGCCTGGCCGCCGCTGTTGGGCAGGGTGACGGTCAGATAGCCGTTGGCGGTGGGCGACTGCTCGTACTTGACGGTGGCCGCGCCGTCGCCGGCCAGGCTGAGGCCCTCGGTCGAGCGGATCAGCACGCCGCCGTTGGCGCGCTGGCTGACCTGCACGTTCATCAGGCTCGACAATTCGTCGATCAGGCCGCTCTGGATGTTCTCCGAGCCGGTGGAGTCGGTGCCGGTGGTCTTGGCCCGGGTGATGTCGGTGTTGAGGTCGTCGATCTGCTTGAGCAGCACGTTGACGCGGTCGACGTCGGCCGAGAGCTTGGTGTCGGCGTCCTTGCCCAGGTTCGACAGGCCGGCGGTGATCCGGCTGGATTCGCTGAGGAAGTCCTCGACCTTGGTCAGGGCCTGGGTGCGCAGCAGCGACGAGGAGGGCTCGTCGGCCGCCTGGGAGAAGGCCGCGAACACGCTGTCGAGCGTCGAGAAGAAGTTGTCGCTGGCGCTCGGGTCGCCGAACAGCTTCTGGGCGTTGTCGAGGGCGCTGGCCAGCGCCGAGGCGCGGCCGGAGTCCGACGCGGCGTTCAGGCTGGCCGACTGCAGGAAGCGGTCGGTCGCGCGCTTGATCGCGTCGATGTTGACGCCCACCCCCATGCCGTTCGACACGAGGTTGGACTGGCTCATCGTCTTGCGGACGTAGCCGGCGGTGTTGACGTTGGCGATGTTGTCGGAGACGACGCGCAGGCCCGTCTGGGCGGCCATCATCCCCGAAGTCGCGGTGTTCAGGATGGTGTTGAGGGACATCAGAGGTCTCCTGTCCGCCCGGCAAAGCACGGACCACGCGACGCGACCTTGCCCGGCGAAACTTGCCGGGCGCCCAAGGCGATCGTTGCGTTACAGATGTGCAAACCGTTGAAATACAAGGCGTTGGGTTCCATTCGCCGTGCGGACGACGGAAATGTGAGCGCAAGGATGGCGCCAACCCCATATTCCGCCGGGCTGCGGCGCGACGACGCGGCAGGCGCGGGGTCATAATTTCCGTTTCTGCTCGGCAAAAACCGCCGCAAGCGGTCGAAATTAAAGGGTAAATCAGGAGTTAAAATCTTTAAAATCAAAGACTTGTAAGAATTTTCCGGGTTGGCCCGGCGATTGCTCAGGGAACGGCGGATCAAGGCGTGCTCCGTCCGAGCCGTCATCCAAGCCCGAGCGTACCGACCCGCATGACCGCGATCGCCGCCTCTCTTCCGGTTCCGACGCCCGCCCAGGGCGGCGCCTCCGCGTCTTCCGACGCGTCGGGCGACGTCTTCAGCGCGCTGCTGTCGGCCAACGAGGGAAAGCAGGACCAGCCGGCCGCCCGTTCGGCCGCCTCCGACAAGGGCCCGGTCAAGGCCGACCGCAAGTCGCCGCGCGACGCCGCCTCCAAGGCGCTCTCCGCGGACGGCGCCGACAAGGCCGCCGGTCAGGACGACGCCCCGGTCTCCGACAAGGACGCCGCGGCCCAGGCCGGCGCCGCCATCGTGGCGGCCATGTCGGTCCCGCAGGATCAGCCGCCGCAAGCAAAGGGCGAAGAGGCCGCCGCCTCGACCGCCTCGACCGAAGCCGGCGCCGCCAAGGGCTTCCTGGGTAAGGTCGCCGAGGTCGTCGGCGACGTGGCCGAAACCGTTTCCGACGTCGCCAAGCTGGCCGGCGCGGCGCCCGTCGCCGCCGCGGCCTCGGCCGTCGCCGGCGCCGCCGACCTGGCCGCCG
>JASGDR010000072.1:0-4087 GCA_047607095.1 Caulobacter sp. | reverse complement strand
CGTAGCCGAGGCACAGTTCCTGGGCGGTCCAGCCGGGCGTGCTGTCGAGGAAGTCGTAACCGCCGAGATTGGCCAGGGGGTCGGTGCGGCGCCGCCACAGGGACGGCTTCTTGAAGATCGGCCTGGCTTCGCGCTCGCGGATCGACTGGGGCCAGAAGTCCTCGCCGATCACCGCCACGTCGCGAAGGACGGCGTTGCGGATGCGGTGGCGGTCGGCCCAGCCGGACGACAGGTTGAACGGCGCGGCCAGGGCGTCGAACACGCCGGTCGCCAGGTGGCGGTCCTGGCCGTCGCCCCGGCTGGCCAGGCCCAGGGACCGGACGAGGCTGGCCTGGCGCAGGCCCTGCAGGGCGGCCAGGGCGGTCGGCGGAAAGGCCGCGCCCGGATCGTCGACCGTGACCAGGTTCACATAGGACAGCCCGCAACGTTCGACGGCCAGGTCGACCGCGTCGTGCGCGGCCTGGGCGCTCAGCAGTTCGCCGCTGCTGCGCAGACGCCAGTTCACGAACAGCAGTCGCCGCTCGATCGAGGTCAGGGACTCGCCCACGCCCTCCAGCAGGGCGTTCGACGAGCCGTGGACCTCGAAGCTGTTGATGCCGGCCTCGAGGGCCGTGAAGATCAGGCCGCGCCAGTCCTTGCCGCTCATGCGCGGATGGTCGGCCAGCCTCAGCGTGATCGCCGAGACCGCCATGCCTTCCTTGCCGAACGGGCGGTAGCGCAAGGGCCTTACTCCGTGGGCGCGGCGGTTTCGAGCGCCAGGGCGTGCAGCTCGCCGCCCAGCACGTCGGCCAGGGCGCGGTTGACCATCTGGTGCTGCTTTACGCGGTTCAGGCCGCGGAAGGCGGGCGAGACGATGCGCGCCTTGTAGTGATCGCCGTCGCCGGCGAGGTCGGTCAGCACGATCTCGGAGTCCGGGAAGGCCGCGTTCAGGCGGGCTTCGAGCACGTCGGGCGCCATGGGCATGAGGCGGAGTCTCCGATCCTTGGAAGGGCTGGATGCCCGATAAACCTTAAGATCGCGCATATGGCGGGTGTCGCGCTCCGGTGCAATCGACGCAGGGACGAGCACCCGCCTTCGATCCCGCTTGACGATAACGCAATCTCACGCAACGATCACACATCCGTGAATTTTACGTGAGGTGGGCGTGATGCGGTGGTTGGGGGCGTTGGTTGCGACGGCGGTCGTGATGGGACTGGGCGGTTGCGCGCTCGTGGGGTCGGAAAAGCCCTGGTTCGGTCCGCAGGACGCACGCAGCGCGCCGAAGTTGCGACAGGGGTTCTGGGTGAGCGCCTTGGACGACGGTTGCCGCGTCCGCGCGGATCGGCCGGTCCGTTTTTGGTCCGAGTGCGCGATCCTGCTGGTGCGCGACGGCGAGTACCTAGGGCTCGGCTATGACAAGCGCTGGGCTTGGGGGCCGATGGCCATGCTGCTCGCCGGACGTGATCCGATGATCGTGCAATTGCCCGAGGACGGGGAAAAGCCCGGCTATGGCTATGCCGCCGCGGAGCCGGTCGGGTTCGACGCCGAGGGTCGTGTCACGGCCCTGAACCTGTGGTTGCTCACCTGTCAGGACCAGGCTTGGGTGACGACGATCGACGAATATGGGAGGCCGCTCGTGACGGAAGGGCCTTTTCGTCCCGACGTCGTGGCGGGCAAGGAGGGGTCTTCGATTGCCTGCACGGTCGAAAGTCGAGAGGCGCTGATCGCGTTGGCCAGGGCGCTCAAGCCGTCTGGAGCCGAAGACACCATGGCTTGGCGCTGGATCCGTGAGCCGCGTCCCGACGATTTCGCCCAGGTGCGCCCGTGATCGCCGCCCTGCTGGCCGCCGCCGCCGTGGCCGCGACCCCGCCGGTGGTGCGTGAAGGGGTCTGGGGCATAGGCTGCTCGAAGGACGAAGCCGGCTGTTCGACGGTGCTGGTGCGCGGCGGCGAGGTTTTGAGCCGGGTGGACGGCAAGATCCTGCGCATGCCGCTTCGCCTCGTTCCCGGCGATCCGCTGATGCTTCGTATCGAGGGCGACAAGCTCGGCGAATTCATCGACCTGAACGAGGCCAATTCGACCGGTCCGCGTCAATATGTCGGCGCGGAGGTCAGGGGGCGCGACGCCCGGCGGCGGATCACGGCTTTCCGCTTCTGGGCGATCTGGTGCGAGGCTCCGCCGGACGACAAGACCTCCAAGCAGCCCGGCGTGCGCTGGGATCCCGTCCGCCACGCCTGTCTCGTCGACGGCAAGGACCCCATCCGCGCCGCCTCGGCCGACTGGCGTGACGACGAGTTTCTGGATCTGGAGGCGTATTGGCTGCGCGATGCCGGGCCGGAGGAGGAGCCGCGCTAGGCGGGTCTCGACTGGGAGGCCTTCACGCGCGATGAGAGAGTATGAAACGCGAATCCGGAGCGCGGCGGGATGAGGCTTCCTAGAATCTGGTCGGCGCTGGCTTTGGCGACGGCGGCGCTGCTGGGCGGCTGCGAGAACCTCGTCGCGTCCCAGGTTCCCGCCTTCGAGGCCAAGGACGCCGTTCGGAACGGAACCCTGAAGGCCGGCTGGTGGGTGGCGCAAGCGCCCGGATGCGATGTCGATCCGGCCCTGCCCAGCGCGCGGTGGCCCTCCTGCGCCGACGCCGTGCTCGCGCCTCGGCGGCTTTCCGACCAACGGCTGGTGAAGGCGGACGACGAACCCGACGCCGAAAGGGCCACGGTTGGCTATCTGCTGGCGGCCGGCGAGCCGATGATCCTGCAATTGTCGCTGCTGTCGCCGGACCGGGGCGGAGATATCCACTTCTACAAGGCGGTGCGGCCGACCGTGAAGGACGGCCGGGGACGGGTGATCGAGATTCGCCACTGGACGGTGGTCTGCGGACCGCTGGAGCCGCCCTTCGAGGAGGCGCATCACTATCGCCGCAGAACCGGCGCGCCTTGGCCCGGGGTCGAGAACAGAAGCGACGGTTGCGAGCCGCGCGACGTCGAGGGACTGCGCGACGCGGCGCGACGCAGCGAAGCGCTGGCGGTCGAAGCCTCGCCGCCGCTGCGCTGGTTGCGCGAACACAGACCGGATGATCAAACCTTCGATCAGTGGCTCATGTCCCGGCTGTGACCGGGCCGAACGGGAAGGTTTCGATGCGCAAGGTTCTCGCCGCCGCGACGGCCGCCGTTCTCGCCGGCCTCGCCGCGCCCGCCCTGGCGGGTCCGGGGGATCTGGCGCTCGACGACGTCAGGATTCTGTCGGCGGACGCCATGCAGGGGCGGGAGGTCGGCACGCCCGGCTCGCAGCTGGCCCGCACCTTTATCCTGGAGCGCTTCAAGGGCGTTGGTCTGACCCCGATCGGCGAGGGCTTCGAGCGGCCGTTCCGGTTCAAGCGCAAGGACGGCGTGACGGTCACGGGCGTCAACCTCGTGGCCCGGATCAAGGGAACGGAGGGCGGCGGCAAGGTGCTGCTGGTCGGCGCGCACTACGACCACGTCGGAGTGAAGGACGGCAGGATCTACAACGGCGCCGACGACAACGCCTCGGGCGTGGCGGGGCTGCTGGCGGTGGCCGAGGCCTTCCAGGAGAAGCCGCCGAAGCACGACGTAGTCATCGTGGCCTTCGACGCCGAGGAAAGCGGCCTGCGCGGCGCCAAGGCCTTCGCCGCCGAACCGCCGATCCCGCTGGCGAGCATCGGCCTGGCGGTGAACTTCGACATGCTGAGCAAGAACGCCAAGGGCGAGCTCTATGTGTCCGGGGCCGCGCCGCAGCCGTTCCTCAAGCCCATCCTCGACGAGGTCGCCAGGACCGCGCCGGTGACGCTCAAGCAGGGGCACGACACCGACGCCGACGGCAAGGACAACAACTGGACCTTCCAGTCGGACCAGGGCGCTTTCGCCGAGAAGGGCGTGCCGTGGGTCTATTTCGGCGTCGAGGACCATCCCGAATACCACCAGCCCACCGACGACTTCGAAACCATTCCCCAGGCCTTCTTCAAGGGCTCGGTGGCCACCGTGGTCCAGGCGGCGCGGGCGTTTGACGAGCGGTTGGGGGAGATAGTGAAGGCGTCGGGGCGTTGAACTGGAACCTCCCCCTGTGGGGGAGGTGATCGCGTAGCGATCGGTGG
>JASGDR010000071.1:0-6923 GCA_047607095.1 Caulobacter sp. | reverse complement strand
CTCCCCCAGAGGGGGAGGATCTAGAAGCGCCGCGCCAAGAAGATGCTCCCCCTTTGGGGGAGCTGTCGCGGAGCGACTGAGGGGGTCCCTCCCCCCGCCGACCAACAAAAAGGCCCCGGATCGCTCCGGGGCCTTTCTCGTGTTTCACGTGAAACACCAAGCTTAAGTATTCATGCTCTGGAAGAAATCGCCGTTCGTCTTCGACTGGCGCAGCTTGTCGAGCAGGAACTCGATGGCGTCCGAGGCGCCCATCGGATTGAGGATCCGGCGCAGCACGTAGGTCTTCTGCAGCTGGTCCTTCGGGGTGATGAGCTCTTCCTTGCGGGTGCCCGACTTGAGCACGTCGATGGCCGGGAAGATGCGCTTGTCGGCCACCTTGCGGTCCAGGACGATTTCCGAGTTACCGGTGCCCTTGAACTCTTCGAAGATGACTTCGTCCATGCGGCTGCCGGTGTCGATCAGGGCCGTCGCGATGATCGACAGCGAACCGCCCTCTTCCACGTTGCGCGCGGCGCCGAAGAAGCGCTTGGGACGCTGCAGGGCGTTGGCGTCGACACCGCCGGTCAGCACCTTGCCCGACGACGGGACGGTGGTGTTGTAGGCGCGGCCCAGACGGGTGACCGAGTCCAGCAGGATCACGACGTCGCGCTTGTGCTCGACCAGGCGCTTGGCCTTCTCGATCACCATCTCAGCGACCTGCACGTGACGCGTGGCCGGCTCGTCGAAGGTCGAGGCGATGACCTCGCCCTTCACCGTGCGCTGCATGTCGGTGACTTCTTCCGGGCGCTCGTCGATCAGCAGAACGATCAGATAGCACTCGGGGTGGTTGGTCTCGATCGACTTGGCGATGTTCTGCAGCATCACCGTCTTACCGACGCGCGGCGGGGCGACGATCAGGCAGCGCTGGCCCTTGCCGAGCGGGGCGACGATGTCGATGACCCGGCCCGAGCGATCCTTGATGGTCGGATCGGGCAGTTCCATGTTCAGGCGCTCTTCGGGATAGAGCGGCGTCAGGTTGTCGAAGTGCACCTTATGGCGCACGTTTTCGGGGCTTTCGAAGTTGATCTTCGAGACGCTGGTCAGAGCGAAGTAACGCTCGCCTTCACGCGGCGAACGGATCGCGCCCTCGACGCTGTCGCCGGTGCGCAGGCCGAACTTGCGGATCTGCGAGGGCGACACGTAGATGTCGTCCGGACCCGGCAGGTAGTTGGCTTCCGGCGAGCGCAGGAAGCCGAAGCCGTCCTGCAGCACTTCCATGGTGCCCGAACCGAAGATCTCCACGCCTTCTTCGGCGAGGGTCTTCAGGATGGCGAACATCATGTCCTGCTTGCGCATGGAGTTGGCGTTCTCGACCTCGAAGGTCTCGGCGAACGCCAGCAGGTCGGCCGGCGACTTTTCCTTCAGTTCCTGCAGCGACATGCGCGTCAGGCCCATGGCGGCGATGGCCGCCGTGATCTCGGAGTTGTCGTCCTCGTCGCCGGCGTCGCCTTCGACGGCGGCCTCGGCGGTTTCCGCCGTGATCTCGACGGCGGTCTCTTCGGCGGCTTCCACGGGCGCGTCGAGTTCGAGCGGCGCTTGCGGATCGGTTTCTTCAGTCATGCATAGACTCACGGTCGCCCGGATACGATCCGGGCTTGGATAGAAATTCAGCCGACTTCAGGCGAAGGCGGCGATGGGGTCGCGCCATGACGACGGCGCGGATCGATCAGGGAAACGGATCATGGGGCGCTCCAGGACGGGCGCGATCCGTGAAAGGCGGGAACGCAGCGGTATGACCGCAGCGTCTGACCAAGACGGGAACCACAAGGCGGCCCCGGGGTCAAGCGCTACCGGTGGAGACGCTGTGCATGGTCCTGGTCCTTCGACGAGCTCAGGATGAGGACCAGGGTCGGCTCAGCGGCCCGAGGACGCCGCCGGCAGTCCAAACCCTCTTCCTGAGCCTGTCGAAGGACGAGGGTTTGGCTTCGGTCAGTTCAGGTACTTGGTCGTCACCGACAGCACGATGACGATCGCCGCCACGAACGGCAGCTCGTTGGTCGCGCGCCAGAACTTTTCCGAGCGCTTGTTCTGGCCCGCCTCGAACGCCTTTCGGGCCTTCGAGAGGAAGCCGTGCCAGCCGAACAGGAAGAACACGCCCGCCAGCTTGGCCAGCATCCAGGGCTTGGCCAGGAAGTCCCAGCCGCGGATCGCGCCGTCGGCCATGATCAGGCACAGGCCGAAGACCAGGGCCGCGATCATCGCCGGGTTGATGATGCCGCGCAGCAGGCGCCGTTCCATGACCTTGAAGGTCGCGTCCATCTCCGAGCCCAGCGTCGCCCCCGTGTGATACACGTAGAGGCGCGGCAGGTAGAGCATCCCCGCCATCCAGGCGATCACGGCCAGGATGTGCAGGCCGCGGATCAGGTTGAAATGCTCGACCAGGAAGTCGGTCACGCGGCGGCTCCGGAGCAGGGTTGGTCACCGCCGCAGACCTGCGGGGCTTCCGACGAGAGGGCTTCGGTGACGAGAGTCCCCAAACAATCGATGAACGCCGGCGTCACGCCCAGCGCCGGCGGCCGCACATAGATCGAGCCGCCGTGCTCGTAGGCCAGCTCGCGATATTCGACGTCCAGCTCGACCAGGGTCTCGATGTGCTCGGAGACGAAGGCGATCGGCGCGACCACCAGGGCCAGACCCGCCTCGGCCGCCGCCTTGACCTCGTCGTCGGTCGACGGACCGATCCACTTCAGCGGACCGACCCGGCTCTGGTAGCTGATCTTCCAGTCGACGCCTTCGCCCAGGATGTCGCCCAGCCGCGCGACGACCGCCGCGGCCGTGGCCTCGACCTGGCGCTGGTAGGGATCGCCGGCGGTGATCACCTTTTCGGGCAGGCCGTGGGCCGAGAACAGGATCCGCGCCGGCTTGGGCGATCCGGCCTTCAGGTAGTCCTGGCGGATCAGATCCGCGTGCGCCTGCACGAAACCGTCGGCCGTCGGATAGCAGCAGATCGTCGTCGTGCGCGCCGGATCCTTGCGGCCCGCGACCCTGCGCCAGGCGCGGTTCCACGCTTTCAGCGACGAGGCCGTCGTCGTGGTCGAATACTGCGGATAGAGCGGCAGCAGCACCACCTCGTCCGGCGCGAAGGCCTTCACCGCCTTGGCCGCCTCGCCGGTCAGCGGATCCCAGTAGCGCATGGCGATGAAGGTCTTGACCGTGTCGTCCGGCAGCCGCTGCGCCAGCACCGCCTCGAGCGCCGCCGCCTGCTTTTCCGTTTCCGGCAGCAGCGGCGAGCCGCCGCCCATCAGGGCGTAGTTCTCGCGCGCCAGCTTGGCCCGGGTGGTCGAGATCAGGGTCGCGACCGGGTAGCGCACGAAGAACGGCGCCTGGATGATCGCCGGATCGCGGAACAGGTTGAACAGGAACGGCCGCACCGCCGCCTGGCCGTCGGGCCCGCCGAGGTTGAACAGGACGACGGCGATCTTCCGCCCGCGCTTCGGCTCACTCACAGACCGGTCACCCGCTTCAGCACCTGCTCGACATGAGCGATCGGCGTGTCGGGCAGAATGCCGTGACCCAGGTTGAAGATATAGGGGCCCTGTCCCCACTGTGCGAGCATCTGCTCGACGCGCTCGTCCAGCGCGGCGCCGCCGGCCCGCAGCAGCAGCGGATCGAGGGCGCCCTGGATGGTCTTGGTCTTCTGGATCGCCTGGCCCAGCTTCGCCGAGGCCGAGGTGTCGAGCGCCACGCCGTCAACCGGCACGGCCTGCGCGTAGGCTTCGACGAGCGTTCCGGCCCCCCGCGGGAAGCCGATGACCGGCACGGTGACGCCGCGCGCCCGCAGCCCCTCGACGATGGCGATGTGGGGCCTGGTCACCAGCCGCTCGAAAAGCGGCTCGGAGAGGCCCTCGGCCCAGCTTTCGAACAGCTTCAGCGCCTGGGCGCCCGACGCGGCCTGCATGGCCAGGTAATCCACCGTGGCGTCGACCAGGATCTGGATCAGCCGGTCCAGCTTGTCGGCGTTCTGGTAGGCGAAGGTGCGCGCGCCCGAGCGATCGCTCGAGCCGCCCTCGATCATGTAGGTGGCCACCGTCCACGGCGCGCCGGCGAAGCCGATCAGGGCCTTCGACGGATCGATGTCCGCCCGCACGCGGGAAAGCGTCTCGCCGACGGCCTTCAGGGCCTCGCCCGCCTGACCCGTCTTGTCGGCCATGGCGTCGAGATCGGGCAGCTCGCCGAGCTTGGGTCCCTCGCCGGCCTCGAACCAGACCTTCTGGCCCAGGGCTCCCGGGATCAGCAGGATGTCGGCGAAGACGATCGCCGCGTCATACGGAAAGCGGCGCAGCGGCTGCAGGGTGACCTCGGCCGCCTTCTCGGGGTTCAGGCAGAAGCTGATGAAGTCCGGAGCCGTCGCGCGTACGGCGCGGTACTCGGGGAGATACCGTCCGGCCTGGCGCATGAACCAGACCGGGGGACGCTCGGCGGTCTCGCCGGCCAGCACGGAAAGAAACTTCGGGATCGGGGCGCTCGTCATACCGGCGTTAAATCCCGGCGAGCCGTTCCACTCAAGTCCGTGAGATCCCGTACACCCTTATTCTTCTTAAAAATAAGAATCTTAGAAAGAGAGGAAGAAGGGGGTGGGCAAGTGCAACACGGGGATAAGTCCGCCCGTGTGGAGGAGTCCAACAGGCCCTACTCGGTATGCCCAAGCTTGGTCCACATGGGGGTCATACCTTGTGAACTCCGTGGAAAAGCCGCCAAGCCGCCGGAATCCTTAAGGAACCCAGATGCTGGTAAAAAGGAAATTAACCATCTGTTAGGAGTTTCCACAGGCGTGGACGAACGCTCGGGCACATGTCCCGGGGGGCAGGTTCAAGCTGGGGATTGTCCGGCGTCAATGAGGCCGTTTATCACAGGGGCGCGGCGCGTCGCCGCGGCCGGGCGTATTTGGCGCCCGCTTGTCCCCAGGGGGCGCCCAGAGTGGTTAAGCAACCTTTAACGGACGATCCACAGGAAGGCGCCTCGGCTGAGACCGATCGCCACACCGCGCGGTTCGCCACCTACTTCCATATCCACCTGGTGTCGGACTCCACGGGCGAGACGCTCAACGCCATGGCGCGCGCGGTTTGCGCCCGTTTCACCGACATCCTGCCCATCGAACACATCTACGCGCTGGTTCGTTCCACACGGCAGCTGGATCGGGCGCTGGAGGAAATCGCCGGCGCGCCGGGCGTGGTCATGCACACCATCATCGATCCGGGCCTGCGCTCGGCGTTGGAGGAAGGCTGCCGCAAGCTCGACATGCCCTGCATCGCCGCGCTCGACCCGGTGGTCAGCGCCATGTCGCGCTATCTGGGGGCCAAGATCTCCACGCGCGTGGGCGCGCAGCACGCGCTGAACAACGACTATTTCGACCGCATCGAGGCCCTGGACTACGCCATCGCCCACGACGACGGCCAGGGCGGCCAGGACCTGACCCAGGCCGACGTCATTCTGGTGGGGGTGTCGCGCACGTCGAAGACGCCGACCTGCATCTATCTGGCCCACCGCGGCGTGCGCGCCGCCAATGTGCCGCTGGTGCCGGGCCGCCCGCCGCCCGACCAGCTGTTCGAGCTGAAGAACACCCTGATCGTCGGCCTGATGACCAGCCCCGAGCGGCTGATCCAGATCCGCCGCAACCGCCTGCTCTCCCTCAAGGAGAATAGAGAGAGCGATTATATCGACACCGACAGCGTGCGGGCCGAGATCATCGCCGCCCGGCGCCTGTTCGAGCGCAACGGCTGGCCGATCATCGACGTCACCCGCCGCTCGGTGGAAGAAACGGCGGCCGCGATCATCAACCTGCTGTCGGGCGGTCGGGGCCAGGTCGAGGTGCTGGGATGAGCGTCGCGCCTCCGATCGTCCTGGCGTCCACCAGCTGGACGCGCCGGACCATCCTCAAGAACGCCGGCGTGCCCTTCGAGGCCGTCGCCGCCGGTGTGGACGAAGACGCCGCCAAGGCCGGCCTGCTGGCCGAAGAGGTCAGCCCGCGCGACGTCGCCGACGCCCTGGCCGAGATGAAGGCGGTCAAGGTTTCGGCCAAGCGGCCGGGCCTGGTGATCGGTTCGGACCAGACCCTGGAGCTGAAGGGCCGGCTGTTCGACAAGGTCGCCACGGTGGCGGAAGCGCGCGCCCGGCTGCTGGAGCTGCGCGGGGAAGTCCACAAGCTGCATTCGGGCGTCGTCGTGGCGCGCGACGGCCGGCCGATCTGGCGCGTGGTCGAGACGGCCAAGCTGTCGGTGCGGCCGTTCAGCGAGGCCTGGCTCGACAGCTATCTCGAACGCAACGGCGAGCAGATCCTGTCCTCGGTGGGCTGCTACATGCTGGAAGGCGAAGGCCTGCAGATGTTCGACCGCGTCGACGGCGACTATTTCACCATCCTCGGGCTGCCGATGACCGGTCTGCTCGACTTCCTGCGCCTGCACGGAGCCCTTCAGGCATGAGTTTTCAAGACGGCCAAAAGATCACGGGCGCGGCCCTGGTGGCCGGCGTCTGCGGTCAGCCGATCGTCCATTCGATGAGCCCGATCCTGCACAACGCCTGGCTGGCGGCGGCCGGGATCGACGGCGCCTATGTGCCGATGGGGCCGGCCGAAGACCGTTTCGAGGCTTTCGTGAACGGCTTTCGCGGCGGGGTGATCCGCGGCCTCAACGTCACCATTCCCTTCAAGGAAAGGGCCTTGGCGTCGGCGGACGAGGCCAGCGATCTGGCTCGCCTGGCCGGCGCGGCCAACCTGCTGCGCTTTCGCGAGGACGGGACGATCTTCGCCGACAACACCGACGGCCCGGGCCTGCTGGGCGCGATCGCCGCCCAGGCGCCCGATTTCGACGTCACGGCCTCGCCCGTCGTGATCCTGGGCGCCGGCGGCGCGGCGCGCGGCGCGGCCGCGGCTCTGCTGCTGGCCGGCG
>JASGDR010000070.1:0-14760 GCA_047607095.1 Caulobacter sp. | reverse complement strand
TGGCTGGGATCACTTGATTATGGGGGTGGTTCGAGCGCGTCTGATAAGTTTGGGTGATAAAGTTGCAAGCGGCCGAATTCGTTGGGTTCTGTTGCGAGCTCGACGGGGATGGAGCAGCGTCTATCCCCTTCAGCCCAACCCAAATCGCCTTCCTGGGCCTTGTGCCCAGGATCCATGGTTCAGCCTGCTCGGACCTTTCGAGCATGCCCGAGGTTTGAGCGGTCGCCGGCATGGACCCTCGCCACAGGGGCGAGGGAGGCGGGAGCGGCGAAAGGCCTGTCCCCGCTTTCGCGGGGATTTTACGGGGGTGGAATGGCCCGCGTTGGGAAAGCTGACAACGCCCCCCTCCGGCGCTTCGCGCCACCTCCCCCGGAGGGGGAGGATCTTTTAGGCCGCTTCGGCCCCATCGTAGCGCGCCCTCGCCTCCCGGATCGCGCCGTGGTGGTCGACCGCCCAGGCGATCAGGGCGTTCAGCGGGCCTTGCAGCGAGACCCCGAGGGGCGAGAGGCTGTATTCGACGCTGGGCGGCTTGGTGGGAAACACTTCGCGCAGGATCAGGCCGTCGCGCTGCAGGTCGCGCAGGGTCTGGGTCAGCATGCGCTGGGAGATGTCGGGCACGGCCCGGCGCAGGGCGCCGAAGCGCTTGGGGCCGGTGGCCAGCAGCGACAGCAAGAGCGTGCTCCACTTGTCGCCCAGGTGGTCGATGACGTCGCGCACCGGGCAGTCGGCGACGCTGACGCCCTGGCCTTTCCAGGTCTCGATCGCCTCGCAAAGGGCGTCCGGCGACAGGGCGGGTGGTTCCTTCAAGGTGCCTATCTCCCGGAAAACTGCCGTCTTTACGGCGGGTCCTTGCTCTCACATCTACACCAGGTCTCGAAAAGAGACCAGCAAAGGACGCCTTCGATGACCGCCACCCCCTTTCTTGCGCGACCCTTTCTCAATGATCGCCTGCTGGTGACCGGCGCCGGAGGCCAGCTGGGCCGCCGCGTGGTCGAGCTGCTGCTGGAGGCCGGCGCCCCGCATGTGATCGCCACGACCCGCGACCCGGCCAAGCTGGCCGATCTGGCCGCCCGGGGCGTCGAGGTGCGGGCCGCCGACTTCGACGATCCGGCCTCGCTGGACGCGGCCTTCGCCGGCGTCGACCGCCTGCTGCTGGTCAGCACCGACAGCCTCGACAGGCCCGGCCGCCGCATCGCCCAGCACCGCGCCGCCGTGGCCGCGGCCGCCAAGGCCGGGGTGAAGCACCTGGCCTACACGTCCGCGCCGGGCGCGCGCCCGCAGGTCGGCGGCGGCGTCGTCGACGACCATTTCTGGACCGAGCAGGCGATCGCCGCCGAGGTCTCGCTGACCTGGACGATCCTGCGCCACAACCTCTATGCCGAGACGATCCTGATGGGCGCGGGCCAGGCCGTCGCCTCGGGAACCCTCTACACCGCCACGGCCGGCCGGGGCCGCGCCTATGTCACGCGCGAGGACTGCGCCCGCGTCGACGCCGCCGCCCTGCTGGGCGCGGAAGGCCGCCGGATCCTCGACGTTTCCGGTCCGCAGGCCCTGACCCAGGACCAGTTGGCCGCCCTGCTGGCGCAGGTCTCGGGCAAGCCGGTCGTCCACCAGGACATCCCGCTCGACGCCTTGCGCGCGGGCCTGGCCCAGGCCGGGCTGCCGAGCGTCTATGTCGACATCCTGGCCGATTTCGACGCCCAGGCCGCGGAGGGCCAGCACGCCATCGTCACCGACGTGGTCGAAAGCCTGACCGGCCAGGCGCCGACGAGCGTCGCGACCTTCCTGGCGGCCAACAGGGCGGCGCTGGGCTGAGGGGCCCTGCGTCCTTCGAGGCTCGGCTTTCGCCTCGCACCTCAGGATGAGGAAGTCAGTGCGCTGAATTCCTCATCCTGAGGCGACCAAGCTTCACGGGCCAAGCTCCGTGGGAACGCCAGCCTGCCTCAGCGGGTTCTGACCGGGTCCAATTCCACTCCCCCTGAAGGAGGAAGACCCATGAAAGTCAGCGACGCCATGACCAGCCAGGTCTCGGTCGCCCGCCCCGGCGACAGCATCCGCAAGGTCGCCGAGGTGATGGCCAAGGTCGACAGCGGCGTGGTGCCGGTGGTCGACAACGGCAAGGTGCTGGGCCTGGTCACCGACCGCGACATCGTGCTGCGCGTGGTGGCCGAGGGCCGCAGCTTCGACGCCCCCGTCTCGGAGGTGATGAGCGACGGCGAGGTGCTGTCGGTCAAGGAGGACGACGTCCTGGCCGACGCCACCGCCAAGATGGCCAACAACCAGGTGCGCCGCCTGGTGGTGCTGAACGAGAGCGGAAACCTGACCGGCATTCTCTCCTTGGGCGACGTGGCCAAGGACTACGGCGCCAAGCAGGTCGGCAAGACGCTGGAAGAGATCTCGCAGGACGGCGAGGCGGCGCATTAGCGTCCCTGCGTCGTCCTCGCCCTTCGACAGGCTCAGGGTGAGGACGATTGTTGGCGCCTGCGGTAGGAAACCTCATCCTGAGCTTGTCGAAGGACGAGGTTTCCGGGCGGGCGCCAAAGAAAAAGGGCGGCTCCTTTCGGGGCCGCCCTTCGTCGTTTTGGTGATCGCGGAAGCGATTAGACCAGGGTCGGGTCGATGGTCTTGCAGGCTTCCATCAGGCCCTTCACCGACTCGACCGACTTGGCGAACATCGCCTTTTCGGCGTCGTTGGTTTCGAACTCGATGATCTTTTCCGCGCCGCCGGCGCCGATGACCACCGGCACGCCGACGTACAGGTCCGACAGGCCGTATTCGCCGTTCAGGAAGGTGGCGCACGGCAGGACGCGCTTCTTGTCCTTCAGGTAGCTGGTGGCCATGGCGATGGCGCTTTCAGCCGGGGCGTAGAAGGCCGAGCCGGTCTTCAGCAGGGCGACGATCTCGCCGCCGCCCTTGCGGGTGCGCTCGACGATGGCGTCCAGCTCTTCCTGGGTCAGGAAGCCGGCCTTCACGGCGTCCGGCAGCGGCAGGCCGCCGACGGTCGAGTGACGGACCATCGGGACCATGTCGTCGCCGTGGCCGCCCAGGGTCCAGGCGTGGATGTCTTCGACCGACACGCCGGTCTTTTCGGCCAGGAAGTAGGCGAAGCGGGCCGAGTCGAGGACGCCGGCCATGCCGATGACCTTTTCCTTCGGCAGGCCCGAGAACTGCTGCAGGGCCCAGACCATCGCGTCGAGCGGGTTGGTGATGCAGATGACGAAGGCGTTCGGGGCGTGGGCCTTGATGCCTTCGCCGACGGCCTTCATGACCTTCAGGTTGATGCCCAGCAGGTCGTCGCGGCTCATGCCCGGCTTGCGCGGCACGCCGGCGGTCACGATGCAGACGTCGGCGCCGGCGATGTCGGCGTAGTCGTTGGCGCCCTTCAGGGCCACGTCCTTGCCGAACACGGCCGAGGCTTCGGCGATGTCGAGGGCCTTGCCCTGCGGGGTGCCTTCGGCGATGTCGAACAGGATCACGTCGCCCAGCTCTTCGCGAGCGGCGATGTGGGCCAGGGTGCCGCCGATCATGCCGGCGCCGATAAGGGCGATCTTCGCGCGAGCCATGGGGTCTCCATCAGGCTGTGGACAGGAAATGTCGGGGCGCGGTCTACGCCCGTCGCGGCTCAGTCTCAAGCCCCCTTTCCCGTTTCGCTGCGCTGCGGCAAAACGATCACAACAACGACAAGGAGAGGCGCCGTGAGCAAGACCGATCCGGGGAACTATTTCGAGGACTTCAGCCTGGGCCAGACCCTGGCCCACGCGACGCCGCGCACGGTCACCGAGGGCGACGTGGCGCTCTACAACGCGCTCTACGGCTCGCGGCACGCGCTGTTTTCGGCGGATGAGTTCGCGCACCTGAACGGCCTGGCGCTGAGCCCGGTCGACCCGCTGCTGGCCTTCCACGTGATCTTCGGCAAGACGGTGCCCGACGTCAGCCTGAACGCCGTGGCCAATCTGGGCTACGCCGAGGGCCGCTTTCTCGCGCCGATCTATCCGGGCGACACCTTGCTGGCCCGGAGCGAGGTCATCGGCCTCAAGGAGAACTCCAACCGCAAGACCGGCGTCGTCTATGTGCGCACGACCGGCTGCCGCATGACCTTCGATCTCGAGCTGGCCGATCCCGAGCCGGTGCTGAGCTACGTGCGCTGGGTCATGGTGCGCAAGCGCGATCCCGACGCCGCCGTCGCCGCGCCGGTGGTTCCCGCCCTGGCCGAGGCGGTCGCGGCCGCCGACCTCGTCGCGCCGGAGGGCATGCACCTGGGCGCCGACCGCTTCGATCTCTCCGGCGGTCCGTGGGTCTACGAGGACTACGAGATCGGCGAGAAGATCGACCATGTCGACGGCATGGTGGTCGAGGAGGCCGAGCACCAGATGGCCACGCGGCTCTACCAGAACACCGCCAAGGTGCACTTCAACCAGTTCGAGCGCGCCAAGGACCCGTCCGGCCGCCGCCTGGTCTATGGCGGGGTGGTGATCTCGACCGCCCGCGCCCTCAGCTTCAACGGCCTGCAGAACGCCGCCCTGATGCTGGCGATCAACGGCGGCCGGCACGTCGCGCCCTATTTCGCCGGCGCGACCGTGTTCGCCTGGAGCCAGGTGCTGGACAAGGCCGATCTGGGTTCGGTCGGGGCGCTGCGCCTGCGGCTGGTGGCGACCAAGGACAGGCCGTGCGCGGATTTCCCCGACAAGGACGCCGAAGGCGTCTATGACCCGGCCGTGATCCTCGACTTCGACTATTGGGCGGCGGTTCCGAAACGTGGCTGACTTTGCCTTGCACCCGGCCTTTCCGGCCAGCTCCCACGCCGTCGGCGAACTGGCGCTCTGCCATGTGCGCCTGCACGACGACGCCCGCTATCCGTGGCTGGTTCTGATCCCCCGGGCCGAGGGCCTGGTGGAGATCGAGGACCTATCGCCGGAGGGCCGGGTCGCCCTGACCGAGGAGATCGTCGCCCTTGGCGCCGCCGTGCGGGCGGTGGCGGGCGTGCTTGGCCTGCCGGTCGATAAGCTGAACGTCGGCGCGCTGGGCAATGTTACGCCGCAGCTGCACGTCCACGTGCTGGGCCGCCGCGACGGCGATCCTGCCTGGCCGGGCCCGGTGTGGGGCCACAGCGCGGCGGTCGCCTATCCGGAAGACGTGCGGGACGCCGCGATCGCGGCGGCGCGGGCGGCGCTGGGGCTGTGAACGCCAAACTATAATTCCCGTCATTCCCGCCACAAGGGCGAGAATGACGGGAGGATTTTGGGTCAGCCCAGCAGCGTCGCCACGCCCAGCCCCGCGGCGAAGGCCAGGGCGGTCGCGCCGGCGCCGGCCAGGAACCACGGCCAGGCGGGGCGCTTTTCGACCACCACGGTCGGCGGGGGCGGTCCCTGCTCGGCGTAGCGGGCCATGGCGCGCAGGGCGCGGACGGCCTCGTCGGCCAGCTCCTTCATGCGGGCCACGGGCGACAGCTCGCGGGCGATCCAGCGGCTGACGACGGGATTGGCGGCGGCCCACAGGTCGTGGGCGGGATCGATGCGGCGGGCCACGCCCTCGACCGTGACCATGGTCTTCTGCAGCAGCACCAGTTCGGGCCGCAGGGCCATCTCGAACAGGGCCGTGATCTCGAACAGCTGGGCCAGCAGCCGGCCCATCGACACGTCGCGGGCCTCGCGGCCGAACACCGGCTCGCCGACGGCGCGCAGGGCCTGGGCGAAGGCGTCCATGTCCTGGTGGGCGGGCACGTAGCCGGCGTCGAAGTGCACCTTGGCCACCCGCGCATAGTCGCGGCGCAGGAAGCCGTAGAGGATCTCGGCCAGGTACTTGCGCTCGGCCGGACCCAGGCGCCCGACGATGCCGTAGTCGACGGCGGTGATGGCGGCCGGGGCGCCGACGAACAGGTTGCCCTCGTGCAGGTCGGCGTGGAACAGGCCGTGGTCCAGGGCCTGGGCCAGGAAGCCGCGGGTGACGTTCTCGGCCAGGGCCTTGCGGTCCAGCCCTTCCTGCTCCAGCGCCTTGGGATCCGACAGGGGCACGCCCTGGGCCCAGCTCAGGGTCAGCACCCGCTTGCCCACGCCGTCCCAGACCACGGCCGGGGCGCGCATGTGGACGTCCTGGGCCATGGCCTCGCCGAGCTCGGCCGCGCCGGCCGCCTCGAAGCGCAGGTCCATCTCCAGGTCGAGCGCGCGGATCACCACCTCGACGAACTCGCGCGGGCGCAGGCGGCGGGCGGCGGGAACCAGGCGGTGGGCCAGGTCGGCGGCCAGGCGCAGGGTCTGGCTGTCCTCGGCCACGCGGCGCTCGACGCCGGGACGCAGCACCTTCACGGCCACCCTGGTCCCGTCCAGCAGGGTCGCCTCGTGGGCCTGGGCCAGGGAAGCGGCCCCCACCGCCTCGCCGAAGGTCGCATAGAGGCTGTCGATCGTGCGGCCGAGGTTGCGCTCGATCTCGGCGCGGGCGATCGGGGTCGGGAACGGCGGCAGGCGGTCCTTCAGGTGCGACAGGTCCTCGGCGAAGACCGCGCCGAAGATGTCGGCCCGCGTCGACAGGAACTGGCCCATCTTGATGGCGACGGGGCCTTGGCTCTCGAGCACCCGGGCCAGGCGCTCGCCCGGCCGGCCCTGGCGGCTCCTGCCGCCGGAAAACAGACGCAGAAACCGGCCGGCCAGCCGCGCCGACGGCGGCAGCAGCGGCTCGACCTCACGCGGAACGAGGGCGTCGGCGCGCACCAGGCGCCAGCCGGCGCCGATCAGGCGGACGAACGCGGACAGACGTCGCATCGACCTAGAGCGCCCAGCCCTGGTGCAGGGCCGCCACGCCGCCGGTGAAGTTGGTGTAGGTCGCCCGCTTGAAGCCGGCCGCCTCGATCATCGACAGGAAGGTCTTCTGGTCGGGGAAGCGGCGGATGCTCTCGACCAGGTACTGGTAGGCGTCGCGGTCCTTGGCGACCCACTCGCCGACCTGCGGGATGACCTTGAAGCTGTAGGCGTCGTAGGCCTTCGCCAGGGCTTCCGTGGCCGGTCGCGAGAACTCCAGGCACAGGAAGCGGCCGCCGGGCTTGAGCACCCGGCGCGCTTCGCGCAGGGCCGCGTCGATGTCGGTGACGTTGCGGATGCCGAACGAGATGACATAGGCGTCGGCATAGGCGTCGGGCAGCGGCAGGCGCTGGGCGTCGCCCACGGTCCAGGTGATCTCGGGCTCGCCGCCCTTTTCGATCCCGGCCATGATCATCTCGGCGTTGTAGTCGACGATGTTGATGGTCGCGTCCGGACCGCCGCGTCGCTGCTGCGCTGAACGAGCAAGCTTGGCGAAGCGGCGGGCCATGTCGCCGGTGCCGCCGGCGCAGTCGATGATCACCTCGCCCGGCTGCGGGTTGAGCCTGGCCGCGACCGCGTCCTTCCAGAGCCGGTGCACGCCGCCGCTCATCAGGTCGTTCATCAGGTCGTAGTTCTTGGCGACGCGGTCGAAGACCCCGCGCACCAGACCCGCCTTCAGGGCGGGATCGACGTCCTTGAATCCGAAGGTGGCGGAAGGCTTGCTCATGACGTCTACGGGTCGGGCTCTCTATATGATCCTCGCCTATTAGACCGCGCCTCGCGTCGCGTCACCGTACTTAAGGAGCCGTCTTGCCCGAACTGCCCGAAGTCGAGACCGTCCGCCGGGGTTTGGAGCCCGTCCTGTCCGGCGCGCGCCTGCTGCGCGTGCGCGCCAACCGCCCGGACCTGCGCTTTCCCCTGCCCGAGGGCTTCGTCCAGCGGCTGACCGGCGCGAAGATCCTGCGGCTGGACCGGCGGGCCAAATACCTGCTCGCGCCCCTGGATCGCGGCGACACGCTGGTGATGCATCTGGGGATGACCGGAAGGTTCGAGATCGCGGCTCCCGAGGGCCCAAATCAGGAAAGAATTGGAAGGCCCGGCGACTTCGCCCGCGAGGTCAGGCCCGACGACAAGCACGCCCACGTGGTCTTCGAGACGGAAGACGGCGCCACCGTCACCTATTACGACCCGCGCCGGTTCGGCTTCATGGACCTGATCGCCACCGATCGCGTCGACCGCCATCCGTGGTTCGCGACCATGGGGCCAGAGCCCCTGTCCGACGCCTTCGACGCCAAGACGCTCGTGAAGGCCTTCGGCGGCCGCAAGCAGGGGCCCAAGACCCTGCTGCTGGACCAGAAGACCGTGGCGGGCCTGGGCAACATCTATGTCTGCGAGGCCCTGCACCGCTCGGGCATCTCGCCGTTCAGGCCGTCGGGCCAGATCGCCGGCAAGCGGCTGGGTCCGCTGACGGCGGCGATCAAGGACGTGCTGGCCGAGGCCGTCGAGGTCGGCGGCTCGTCGCTGAAGGACTTCGCCGCGGCCGACGGGGCGCTGGGCTATTTCCAGCACCGCTTCCGCGTCTACGACCGCGAGGGCGAGCCGTGCCCGACCGCCGGCTGCAAGGGCGTGATCGCCCGCGAGGTCCAGGCGGGACGCTCAACCTTTTTCTGCCCCGTTTGTCAGAAATGACCGGGGCCGCGTCCGGCTGAGTTGAGGCGCGGCATTCCGGGTTGGGTTCGATGTTCCGTTCGCTTCTCGTCGCCCTGGCCGCGCTCGTGGCGACCCCGGCCCTGGCCGAGCCCGCCATGTGGACGGTGCGGGACGCGGATTCCGAGATCGTGCTGTTCGGCTCGATGCACGTCCTGCCCAAGGATCTCGATTGGAAGCCGCCGGCCCTGGACGCGGCGTTGGCCAAGGCCGACGACCTGTGGTTCGAGCTGCCGATGGACGCGGCCGCCGACGTTCGGATGCAGGCGCTTTCGGGTCAGTACGGCCTGCTGCCGCCCGGCCAAACCCTGACCTCGCGCCTGAAGCCGCGCGCCGCCGCGCGCCTGCGCAAGCTGGCCGACCGTCTTTCCGTGCCGATGAGCGAGCTGGAGCGCCTGCGGCCGTGGATGGCCGAGGTGCGGCTGACCACGGCCGCCTTCGCCCAGGACCGGGGCCTGGCCGAGGACGGGGTCGAGCGGCGGCTGCAGGCGGCCGCCCCGCCGTCGGCGGCGCGCAGGGCCTTCGAGACGCCCGACCAGCAGATGGCCCTGTTCGCCGGGGCCTCCGAGGCCGACCAGATCAAGACCCTGAACGCCACGATCAGGCAGCTGGAAAAGGATCCCGGCGCCTATCGCCGGCTGGTGGCCGCCTGGTCGAAGGGCGACCAGAAGGCGCTCGAACGCGCCGTCGTCGGCGGAATGCGGAAATCTTCGCCCGCCCTCTATCGCCGCTTCATCGTCGAGCGTAACGCACGATGGATGGACGCCCTGCAAGCGCGTCTGGCCGGGTCCGGCCGGACCGTGGTGGTGGTGGGCGCCGGGCACCTGCTGGGTCCCGACGGCCTGCCCGCCCGCCTGCGCGCGCTGGGCTACGATGTGGAAGGGCCGCGTTAGGGCCCTTGCGAAAAGGAAGGACGGCCGATGGCCTTTGAGACCCTGATCGTCGAAAGCCCCGCGAATGCGCCGGGCGTGGCCCTGATCCGCCTGAACCGGCCCGAGGCGCTGAACGCGCTGAACAGCGTGCTGCTGAGCGAGCTGGGCCGGGCGCTGGCCCAGGCCCAGGGCGACGACGGCGTCGGCTGCATCGTGCTGACCGGTTCGCCCAAGGCCTTCGCCGCCGGGGCCGACATCAAGGAGATGTCGGAGAAGTCCTACGCCGACATGTTCAAGGCCGACTTCTTCACCGCCCAGGCGCGGGCGATCGAGACGGTGCGCAAGCCGATCATCGCCGCGGTGGCGGGCTACGCCCTGGGCGGCGGCTGCGAGCTGGCGATGATGTGCGACTTCATCCTGGCCGCCGACACCGCCAAGTTCGGCCAGCCGGAGATCAATCTCGGCGTCGCCCCCGGCATCGGCGGCACCCAGCGCCTGACCCGTCTGGTCGGCAAGTCCAAGGCCATGGACATGATCCTGACCGGCCGGATGATGGACGCCGAGGAAGCCGAGCGCTCGGGCCTGGTCTCGCGGATCTTCCCCGCCGACCAGCTGGTCGACGAGGCGGTGAAAGTGGCCGCCAAGATCGCCGCCCAGTCGCCGCTGGCCGTGGCGATGAACAAGGAACTGGTCAACGCCGCCTACGAGACCACCCTGACGACGGGGGTCGCGCTGGAGCGCCGGCTGTTCCATTCGCTGTTCGCCTTCGACGACCAGAAGGAAGGCATGGCGGCCTTCGTCGAGAAGCGCAAACCGGCGTTCAAGGGTTCGTGAAGCTCGCCCCGACCGCGCGGCGAAGAATCCCCATGTGGATGGATTGACCCGATCCCGGGCTTCCCGTATATCCGCGCGCTCTTGATTTCTCCTGCTTCGCGGCCGCCCGCGCGGCTGTCCGTTTGAAGGTCCGAACCATGGCCAATAATCCCGGCGCCAAGAAAGCGATCCGCAAGATCGCTCGTCGCACCGAAGTGAACACCGCTCGCCGTTCGCGCGTGCGCACCTTCCTGCGCAAGTTCGAAGACGCCATCGCCGCCGGCGACGTCGCCGTCGCCAAGGCCGCTTTCGTCGAAGCGCAATCGGAACTGATGCGCGCCGTTTCGAAGGGCGTCGTCCACCCGAACACCGGCTCGCGGAAGGTCTCGCGCCTGGCCGCCCGCCTGAAGAAGCTGGACAAGGCCGCCGCCTAAGTCCAGATCGCTGACGAACCTCGTTCGTTGAGCGAAATCAAAGACTTGTAAGAGCCGATCGGGGCAACTCGGTCGGCTTTTGCTTTGTCTATGTACTCCTTTACCTGACCCTCGGGTCATCGAACGAAACTCTCCAAAACGGCATTCCCTTGACGAGCGAGGAGGTCTCGCGAGTCAACAGAAATATCCGCGATCGGACGCAAGTTTTCCGTTTGACCGGCCCGGGCCGGTGGCTAGTTTAAAGGTCTCAACGCTCTCCCGGTCTTTGACGACAGCGGCGGCGGCGAACACCATGCGTTCGCCGGTTAAGCCCCTGTGTGTCTTCAATAAATGCGGGGGTAGTGTTTGAGCACGGTCGTGCGCCATGGGGGGCTTGCGGCCGGCAATCTGTAATTGTGTGTATGCAGGCGCGAGGCGGTGAACTGATGTCGATCAAGGTCGGGGTGGCCAGTCAGGAATTGTCGGCGGCGTACGCGGCCGTCGCGCGCGAGCCTGCCGGCATCGTGTGGAACAAGGTCTGCGTCTCCCTGAAGCGCGAGCTGGGCGACGCCGCCTTCGGCTCGTGGATCGCGCCCGCCGTGCTGCGTGAAACCCAGGCCGGCGACGTCGTTCTCGTGACCCCGACGGGCATCGCCCGCGACTGGATCCGTCGCAGCGCCTGGCGCCGCATCGGCGAGCTGTGGGCCGCCGGCGACGCCGTGGGCCGCCGTCTCGACCTGAAGTCGCGCCTCGAATTCGAAGCCTCGGCCGACGCCGCCTCGGCCACCGCCGGCGCCGTCTATGTCGAGGCCAAGGCCCAGCCGATCGAGATCGTGCTGCCGGTCTCCAGCGACGCCCCCGCCGCCGCGCCGACCCCGGCGGTCGGCAAGACCTCGCCGGTCCAGGGCCTGCAGGAACGCTTCACCTTCGACACCTTCGTGCCGGGTCCGGCCAACGAGTTCGCCCACGCCGTGGCGCGCCGCGTCGCCAGCTGGGCCGACGGCCACTTCAACCCGGTGCTGTTCCACGGCCCCTACGGCTTCGGCAAGACGCACCTGCTGAACGCCCTGGCCTGGGAAGCCATGCGCAACGCGCCGAACAAGCGCGTGGTCTACCTGACCGCCGAGCGCTTCCTGTCGACCTTCGTGCGCGCGGTGATGGATCGCCAGACCACGGCCTTCAAGGACGAGCTGCGCGGCGCCGACCTGCTGATCATCGACGACGTGCACTTCATCGCCGGCAAGCAGTCGAGCCAGGAAGAGCTGTTCCACACCCTGACCGCCCTCGTCGAGGACGGCCGCCGGGTGGTGTTCTCGGCCGACCGTCCGCCCTCGGCCATGACCGAGATGGACGCGCGCCTGCGCTCGCACCTGTCGGCGGGCCTGGTCTGCGGCCTGGAGCCGGCCGACCGCTCGCTGCGCCTGGGCATCCTGGAGCGCAAGATCGAGGCGCTGGGCCGCGCCCAGGGCTTCGTCGGCGCCGTGCGCCCCGAAGTGCTGCAGTTCCTGGCCGACCGCTTCACCGACAGCGTCCGCGAGCTGGAAGGTGCGCTCAACACCTTGACGGCCCGCGCCGGCGAGCGCCTGCCGCGCCTGACGCTGGACGAGGTCCAGGCGATCCTGCGCCCGCACCTGCGCGGCGGTGAAAAGCGTATCACCATCGACGACATCCAGAAGGCCACGGCCGAGCACTACGGCATGAAGCAGTCCGACCTGCTCAGCGAGCGCCGCAACCGCGCCATCGCCCGTCCGCGCCAGGCCGCCATGTGGCTGGCCAAGCAGCTGACCACCCGCTCGCTGCCGGACATCGGCCGCCGCTTCGGCGGTCGCGACCACACCACGGTGCTGCACGCCGTGCGCCGCATCGAGGCCCTGCGCCAGGACGACGCCGTGCTGAGCCAGGACCTGGAGACCATCACCCGCAAGCTGCGCGGCTGATCGAACTTCCGAGACGACCATGAAGGGGCCGCTCCGCAAGGGGCGGCCTTTTTCGTTTGGGCGTTAGGCGGCGGCCGTCATAATCATGGTGCTCGCCGATGGGCGGGGGATTGGAATGAAGCGGACAGCCTGGCTCTTGCTGCTGGCGGCTATCACCGGATGCTCGCCGCCTTATGCGAACCCGCACGCGGGCCAGCCTGTGGCGCGGGACGAGATCAGGCTTTCGATGGCGCAGGTGAATCCCGGCAACGCACGGACGGACGCCGCCAGGGCGCTCGGCCGCGGAGACCGTCACCTGCTGGGTGTCTATGGCTACAGCGCTCTGGTTCCTGGCGTGGAAGATCCCGCCGCCGCCAGCCGGCCGGTCCTGTTTATCGAAGACACCGGCGACCAGATCCGCGACGCCGGGCACGCTCGGTTTAACAAGAATGCCGCCGCTTACGCCCTCGTCTACAATCAGGAACTGCTCAGGACCGAGAACTAGCCCGCCCGCGCCCGCCTCAGGGTCAGGTTGATCCTTCCGCCGCCAGGCACCAGCCGCGAGCTCCCCGGCACAATCCGGTCCACGCCATGGAAGGCCAGGCGGGCGGGGCCTGACAGCCGGCAGACGTCGCCCGAGGCCAGGCGCACCGAACGGGTCGGGTCCTTGCGGCTGGTTCCGCCGATGCGGAACACCGCCGTGTCGCCCAGCGAGATCGACAGCACCGGAAAGCGCGGGTCGGCCTCGTCACGGTCCTGGTGCAGGCCCATGCGGGCCTCGGGGCCGTAGAGATTGACCAGGCAGGCGTCGGGCGGCACGTCCGGATCGCCCAGCCGCGCCCAGAGATCGAGCAGCGCCCGGGGGATCTGCGGCCAGGGCGCGCCCGTGCCGGGATGCCGCTCGGCGTAGCGGTAGCCGGCCGCGTCGCTGGTCCAGCCGAGGGGGCCGAAGCTGGTCATGGCCACGCTCATCGCCTTGCCGTAGGGCGTGGCGTAGTTGGCCGCCGGCGCGATTTTCACGGCCGCCAGCACCGCCTCGACCAGGGCGGCCTGGGCCTCCGGCGACAGCAGGCCGGGCCAGAGATCGAAACCGGGAACGAGGCTGACGGGGGTCATCATTACGCGGAATTAATGTCGTTCGATCGCCGGATGGGTGTTGGTTTGCGCCGCGCGGGCGTTTGCCTGCACGATCTTTCCATACCAGGGCCGTACATGCGTCGTCTTCTGTCCACCGCCGCGGCGGTCGCGTTGCTTTTCGCCTCCGAGGCCGCTCTGGCGGCGCCCGCCCAAGCCGGGGCCCCGACCGGAACCAGGGGCGCCACGCCCGCCACGGTCACCACCCAGCTGCCGCGCAACGCCCATCCGACCCACTACGACCTCTCGTTCACGCCGGACGCCAAGACCATGAGCTTCACCGCCTCGGTGAAGATCGCGATCGAGGTGACGGCGCCGACCGCGACCATCACCCTGCAGGCCGCCGACCTGACCTTCGCCAAGGCGACGATCGACGGCAAGCCGGCGACCATCAAGGTCGACGACGAAGCCCAGACGGCCGCCTTCACCGTCAAGGCCCCGCTGGCCAAGGGCAGGCACGTCCTGGCCATCGACTACGCCGGCAAGATCTACACCCAGGCCGCCGGCCTGTTCGCCCTCGACTACGACACCGACGAGGGCGAGAAGCGCGCCCTCTACACCCAGTTCGAGAACTCCGACGCCCGCCGGTTCATCCCCTCCTGGGACGAGCCGTTCCACAAGGCCACGTTCAGCGTCGAGGCGACGATCCCGACCGGCCAGATGGCCCTGGGCAACATGCCGATCGCCAAGAGCGTCGACCTCGGCGGCGGCAAGACGAAGGTGACCTTCGCGACCTCGCCCAAGATGTCGACCTACCTGCTGTTCTTCGGCCTGGGCGAGTTCGAGCGGGCCAGCCTCAAGACCGCCGGGGTCGACATCGGCGTGGTGACCAAGAAGGGCGACCTGCCCAAGGCCAGGTTCGCCCTGGAGTCCGCCGGTCCGTTGGTGGCCTGGTACAACGACTATTTCGGCGTCGACTATCCGCTGCCGGTGCTCGACCACATCGCCGCGCCCGGCCGCAGCCAGTTCTTCAGCGCCATGGAGAACTGGGGGGCGATCTTCTATTTCGAATACGCCCTGCTGATGGATCCCTCGATCTCCAGCCAGCGCGACGCCCTGAACTTCTACACCACCATCGCCCACGAGACCGCCCACCAGTGGTTCGGCAACCTGG
>JASGDR010000069.1:0-5227 GCA_047607095.1 Caulobacter sp. | reverse complement strand
ATCCTGCAAACCCGCCCTTCCCATGACGCCCCAAGCGGCCCCGCTCGATGCGATCACAGCCGCTGCTCGGGCCGGTACCAAGAGCCCTCCCCGTGGCTGGGATCACTTGATTATGGGGGCGTGGTGAGCGCGTCTGATAAGTTTGGGTGATAAAGTTTCAAGCGACTGATTTTGCTTGCTTCTTTTGTTCACTCACCGGGGACGGAGCTGCGTCTATCCCCGTCGGATCCCCAAATCCGTCCAATCCCCAAACACCGCTTTCCTGGGCCTTGTGCCCAGGATCCATGGTTCAGCCTGCTCAGACCTTTCGAGCATGCCCGAAGTTTGAGCGGTCGCCGGCATGGACCCTCGCCACAAGGGCGAGGGAGGCGGGGGTGGGGAAGGCTCGGGAGAGTGAAACGGGGCGCAAAAAGCTCGCCCCCCGCTTTCGCGGGATTTCACGGGGAGAAGGGCGCCCGGCCCGGCGGGGCTGGACGAAGGGTCAGCCGCCCGAACTGGTCATCGCGGCGATCACCGCGACCAGGGCGGCGGAACCGAGCGCGGCGTCGGCGGCGGCCTGCGCCGACTGGCGGGCTTTCGCGGCCTTGGCCTCGCGGGAGGCCTTGCCGGCCTCCATGGCGGCGGCCCATTTGGTTTTCGGCGGCGGCTTGGGAAGCGGCATGACGTCCTCCATGGACGCCGACAGCAGGCCATGGCCGGTCGACGCCGTCCAATCACAACTCTGCGACACAGAGCAGAGATCAACCGCCGAAGAGGCGCCGCAGCCAGCCCGAGACGCCGCGCTCGATGCCGCGTTCGAACTCGTCCTCTTCCGAGGGCGGCGGGGCGCGGGGAACCGGGGCCCGGTCGCGGGCGATCAGGCCCGCCTTGAGCCCCTGGCCGACGAAGTCGCGCCAGATCTGGGCCGGCAGGCCGCCGCCGGTGACGCCGTTCATCGGCGAGTGGTCGTCGTTGCCGACCCAGACCCCGACCACCAGGTCGCCGGTGAAGCCGACGAACAGGGCGTCACGATGGTCCTGGGTCGTGCCGGTCTTGCCGTAGGTCAGCTGGCCGGTGCGGGCGGCGCGGCCGGTGCCCTCCTCGACCACGGCGCCGAGCAGTTCGTAGAGGGCCGCGCGCTGGGCGGCGTCGAGCGGACGGCCGGGCGGAGCCGCCTCGCCGGCCGCGCGCGGACGGCCGTAGGGGGCGACGGGCATTTGACCCGAGGCGACCGAGGCGTAGGCGGAGGTCAGCTCCAGCAGCGTCGTCTCGGCCGTGCCCAGCGACAGGCTGGCGTCCTGGGCCTTCAGCGGCGAGACGATCCCCAGGTCGCGGGCGGCCTGGACCACGGCGTCGCCGCCGGCCGTCTGGTAGATCCGCGCGGCGATGATGTTGTTGGACTGGGCGAAGGCGTCGCGCAGGGTCAGGTCGGTTCCCGCCTCGCCCTCGTAGTTCTTCGGCGTCCAGCCGTCGATGGTGACGGGAGCGCCGACCACCCGCATGTCGGTGCGGGCCCCGTCGCGCAGGGCGGCGAGATAGACGAACAGCTTGAAGGCGCTGCCCGGCTGACGCCTGGCCTGGACGGCGCGGTTGAACTGGCTCGTCGCGTAGGCGCGGCCGCCGACCATGGCCACCACCTTGCCGTCGGGGCGCATGGCCACCAAGGCCGCCTGCCCCGCCTTCAGCCGGTCGCCGGACTTGGCCAGGGCGCGGTCGACCGCCTGCTCGGCGCGGCGCTGCAGGCGGCCGTCGAGGGTGGTGGCGACCTTGACCTCGCCGTAGCGGGCGGTCTCGAAGGCGTCGGCGATCTGGGGCGAGACCCAGTCGGCGAAATAGCCCCCGACCGGCAGGCCGGCGCGCGTGGCGCGCGCCCGGGCGCCGCGAGCCAGCCTTGCCTGCTCGGCGGTGATGAACTTGACCTCGACCATGTCGGCCAGCACCCGGTCGGCGCGGGCGGCGGCGGCCTTGGGATTGTCGACGGGGTCGAGGCGGCTGGGGGCGTTGACCATGCCGGCCAGGATCGCGGCCTGGCCCAGGGTCAGCTTTTCCGGCGGGCGGCCGAAATAGTGCCGCGAGGCCGCGCCCAGGCCATAGACCCCGTCGCCGAAATAGATGCTGGAGAGATAGCGGGCGAGGATCTCGTCCTTGGACAGCCGCAGCTCGAGCCAGAGCGCGATCACCGCCTCCTGCGCCTTGCGACGCAGGGTGCGCTCGTTGCTGAGGAAGGCGTTCTTGGCCAGCTGCTGGGTGATGGTGCTGGCGCCCTCGCGAGCCTTGCCGGCCTTGATGTTGACGGCGGCGGCCCGGCCCATGCCCCAGACGTCCAGGCCGAAGTGGCGGCGGAAGCGCCGGTCCTCGATGGCGATGAAGGCGTTGGGCACGTAAGGCGGCAGGTCGGCGACGACGACCGGCGCCTCCTTGTAGGCGCCCCGGCGGGCGAAGGGCTTTCCTTGCGCGTCCAGCAGCACCACGGCGGGGCTGGGCAGAGGCTCCAGCGAACGCGACAGCGGCAGGCTGACCCCGACCCAGACGAAGGCGGCCAGCAGCACGGCGAAGACGGCGGCCACAAGCCCCGTCCAGCGCGGATGGCGGCGGACGAAGGCGACGAAGCCCCGCGCCCTGGCGGCGACGAATGCGGTCGCGGTCAAGGCCAGACGCCGCGCCCCGGCCGTCCAAGCTCGCCAGTCGAAGTCGGCCACCCGGCCCCCGTTTCCTGTTCAGCCCGCCCCTGGATGGCAGGGACTTGCGGCAGGAAAGCGTCGGGACAAGGCCGAGGTTGCAAGCCCACGCGCCGCGTCGCCCGGTTCAGGGCGCGCGGGAGCGCGGAACAGGATCAGAGGCCGGCGCCGGGCGCCTCGTCGGCGCAGGCTTCCATCAGGCCGACCATCGCGGCGGTGACGCGCGAGGTCTGGGCCATGCGGCGAAGGGCTTCGCGGGCGTGGGCGTTGTCGGCGATCTCGGCCTGACGCTCCAGCCGTTCGGCTTCTTTGAGATGATCGTGTTGGCTCGGCATGGGGAGATTCTTTACCGGAGATGAACGCCGTTCTCCATGCGACCGCGCGACGCAGATCGGTGAACTTTGTTAGCGCTATCAGCAGTTTAGCGTGTGCTTGCACAAGGTGCGCGCCCGGCGGCGGAAATGAAAACACCCCCGGACCTGGGGTCCGGGGGTGTCGTCCTGTTCCCCAACAGGACGGCGTCGCCCGCTGCCTTTCCGGCGCGGCGGCGTCGCCTCATAAACCGATGGTCGTCATTTCGCGGAAACTCCGGATCGAAACAACGCGGCGGCCTGTCGCACACGTGTCAGGGGAATTTTCGGGCAGGTTCGCCGAGAGCGTGCTTGCCAAGAATGACACCGGTGGACATTGTGTCGGCCGATACGCGCCGGGCCAACGGCGGCAAGGAATCGGAGCTTGGCCTCCGACGGGGAAGGAAACCAAGGCGGCGCTTGACCCGAAGGCGTCGAACCGCTCCCGATCCAGGCCGCCTGCGTCCCTGCGCCGCGCCCTTCTGGCTTTCGGAGTAAAGCGTCGATGCCGCTCAGCCCCCTCACCCGCCGCCGCCTGATGGCGACCTCCGCGGCCGCCTTCGCCGCCGCCGCGGGCCTGGCGCCGTTCAAGGCCCTGGCGGCCGAGGCGCCGAGCAAGGAAGCGGCGCTGGCGACGATGAGGCGGGCCACGACCTTCATGGTCGACAAGGTCGCCTACCAGGGCGGCTACGTCTGGAGCTACCTGCCCGACTTCTCGCGCCGCTGGGGCGAGATGGAGGCCTATCCGACGATGATCTGGGTGCAGCCGCCCGGCACGGCGACCATGGGCCACCTGTTCCTCGACGCCTATCACGCCACCGGCGACGACTATTACTACGAGGCCGCCAAGCAGGCGGCCGGCGCCCTGATCAAGATCCAGCACCCGGCCGGCGGCTGGAACTATCTGGGCGACCTGGCCGGCGAAGCCTCGATCCGCAAGTGGTACGACACCATCGGCAAGAACGGCTGGCGGCTCGAGGAATTCCAGCACTACTACGGCAACGCCACCTTCGACGACGCCGGCACGGCCGAGAGCGCGCAGTTCCTGCTGCGGCTCTATGTCGAGAAGCAGGATCCGGCCTTCAAGCCGGCGCTCGACAAGGCCATCGGCTTCGTCCTGGACAGCCAGTACCCGGTCGGCGGCTGGCCGCAGCGCTTCCCGCTGAAGGACGAGTTCCACCACCACGGGCGGCCCGACTACACCGGCTGCATCACCTTCAACGACGACGTGGCCGGCGAGAACATCGAGTTCCTGATCATGGTCTGGCAGGCCCTGGGCGACCCGCGCGCCCTGCCCGCGATCCACAAGGCGATGGACTGCTTCCTGGCCTGCCAGCAGCCGCAACCCCAGCCGGGCTGGGGGCTTCAGCACCGCGTCGCCGACCTGAAGCCGGCCGGCGCCCGCACCTACGAGCCGGAAGCCTTCGCCACCCACACCACCGCTGCCAACATCACCGCCTGCATGGGCTTCTACGAGCTGACCGGCGATCCGAAATATCTGGCGCGCCTTTCCGAGGCGCTGGACTGGCTGGAGACCCTGCGCCTGCCCGTCGAATATCAGAAGGGCCGGGCCTTCCCGACCTTCGTCGAGATCGGCACGGGCAAGCCGCTCTACGTGCACCGCACCGGCAGCAACGTGGTCAACGGCCGCTACTATGTCGACCAGAACCCCGAGAACACGGTGGCGCACTATTCGTCGTTCCGGGGGATCAACATCCCGGCCCTGCGCAAGCGGCTGGAGACGCTGAAGGCCACGCCGCCCGAGATCGCCAGCAAGGCCTCGCCGCTGAAGGCCGGCCGCCAGGCCCTGCCGAAGTACTTCACGCTGAAAGACGTGTCGGTGTCCGACCTCAATGTCGGCGCCCTGAAGGGCGAGGCCGCCGCCGGCGCGCCCGACAAGGTCGCCGGCCTGATCGCGGCGCTGAACGAGGCCGGCTGGTGGCCGACCGAGCTGAAGGCGACCTCCAACCCCTATATCGGCGACGGCTCGGCCACCCCCGCGCCGGGCGACTTCAGCCGCACTCACGTGGGCGACGCCTCCGACACCTCGCCCTACGTGACCGACAAGCCGAAGATCGGGATTTCGACGGGCAGCTACATCGAGAACATGGTGACGCTGCTGAAGTACGTCGGGGCGGCCTGACCCCTCTCCCCTTGCGGGAGAGGGTGGCCTCGCGGAGCGAGGTCGGGTGAGGGGTTTCTCAGAACTGAAAGCCGCGT
>JASGDR010000068.1:0-4773 GCA_047607095.1 Caulobacter sp. | reverse complement strand
GGGTGTATAGCTCAGTTGGTAGAGCAGCTGACTCTTAATCAGCGGGTCCAAGGTTCGAATCCTTGTACACCCACCATTCTTCTCAATACTTGATCCGTTAAGAACTTCCCCTCCCGGGGAGGCCTCTTCGCGTTTGCGCGCCTGCGATCGGCTGCGACGAATATATCCACACCTAATGTTCCAAAAGAGATTGCACTCCCCGCGTCTTGGAGTATGTATCGCGCCTCGCCGTCGGGGACGCGAAAGCGACTTCGAAACGCGAACGGGTGTATAGCTCAGTTGGTAGAGCAGCTGACTCTTAATCAGCGGGTCCAAGGTTCGAATCCTTGTACACCCACCATTCTCTCTCAGAACTTGTAATCTAGAGCCGGATGGCCGCCGAGGCGGCCGGCGCCGAGGCTTCGTGCAACCGCGCACTGTTTTGCGCGGACGTTGTCCGACAGTCGGGCGCCGGCTCCCGCGCCCCCTTGCGCCGCCGTTTCCCGCCTAGCGTCGCCGGATCCCTTTCATCGGATCCGCGCCATGACCGCCGCCAAGCCGCCCTCGCCCCGCCTGCCCCTGCTCGTCCACGCCGGCTACGGCGCGGGACAGATCGCCGGCCAGGTGTTCCGCGACGCCCCGTCCCTGCTGCTGCTGTTCTTCATGACCAACGCGCTGGGGGTCGAACCCGCCCTGGCCGGGGCGGCGATCTTCTTTCCCAAGCTGTTCTGGGGGCTTATCTCCGACCTGACCGTGGGCCTGGTCTCCGACCGCTGGAAGGCCGCGGTTCCGCGCCGGATCTGGCTGCTGGCCGGGGCGCTGCTGGCGCCGGCGGCGCTGATCCTGCTGTTCCACGTGCCCGAAGGAACGCCGGCGCTGAAGGCCGCCTACGTCGCCGCCGCGTTCAGCGTCTACATGGTCGTGTTCGGGGCCTTCTCGGTGCCGTACCTGGCGATCGGCACGGAGCTTTCCGACGATCCCAAGGAACGCACCGTGGTCATGGCCTGGCGGATGGGCTTCTCGGCCGTCGGCCTGCTGGTCGGCAGCGCCCTGGCGCCGGTGCTGGTGCAGGCCTGGGGCGGCGGCCGCCCGGCCTATTCGCAGATGTCGCTGGTGCTGGCGGCGGTGTGCTCGGCCAGCCTGCTGATCGCCTTCCTCGCCTCGCCCCGCCCGGTGGTGCAGGCGGCCGGCCAGCCCGTCCTGCGCCTGAAGGCGATTCTCAGCGCCGTCGTCGACCCGACCTTCAGGCCGCTGCTGGGCGCCTATGTGCTGCAGCTGGTCGGCTCGGGCCTGGGCTATGCCGCCATGGTCTACTTCCTCAGCTACAACATGGGCCGCAAGGACGCCCTGACCCAGATCGGCATGATCGTGCTGGTGATGAGCGCCGTGGTCATCGCGGCCCAGCCGCTGTGGATCAAGCTGTCGGCGGCTTTCGGCCGCAAGCGCGTCTATGTCGCCGCCGCCCTGGGTCACGCCCTGGTTCAGGCCGCGTGGGGCGTGATGGCCGGCGCGCCGCTGCCCGCCATCTACGCCGTGGTGGTGCTGTTCGCCCTGTTCAATTCCGGCTGGAGCCTGATGGGTTACAGCCTGCTGTCGGACGTCATCGCCAAGGACGAGGCCGAGCACGGCGAAAGCCGGGCCGGCGTGTTCTCGGCGCTGTGGACCGGGGCCGACAAGATCGGCTTCGCTTTGGGCGGCACCCTGCTGACGGGCCTCGTCCTGTCGGCCTTCGGCTTCTCCAGCGCCCTGGCGGTGACCGGCGCGCCCCAGCCAGGCTCGGCCCTGGTCGGCGTGGCGATAGCCTTCTCCTACCTGCCGGCGGCCTTCAACCTGGCGGCGGCGGCGCTCTATGCGAGGTTTGGGAAGACTTAGGAACAACGGATATCCACGAGTCAGTTGCTACGTCGGTACAGCCCAGGTATGCAAAAGGCGAATGAGAGGTGGGCGGGCGGTAAACCATGCACTTGAAGCACTTAGTGCTCGCCGCTCTACTCGGCCTCAGCTGCTGCTCTCAAAAGAGCGATTGGACGGCGTTCGTTTATCCTGACCGCGAGAAAATTCCTTCGGCATTCGATGTGGAAGGATTTTCCCGCGGTAAATATCCTACTTTTAAAGAATGTCAGTCGGCCGCTATTGAAGCGCTGCGACTATCCTATGCGCAAACCGGCGTGATCGGCGATTATGAGTGCGGATATAAATGCACCCATCGGTCTAATTTGGGCGGCTTGCTCGTCTGTAAGAAGGACGCCAAGTAGGTAGCTCCCAGCGCCTAGGCAAAGGACGCTGAGAGATCCTGTTCTGAGAAACCTCAGCCCACCTTCACCAGGGTCTTGCCAGTGTTGGCGCCCTTCATCAGGCGCTCGAACTGGGCCGGGGCGGACTGGATGCCTTCGCCCAGGTCTTCGACCTGCACCAGGCGGCCTTCCTTGAGCCACGGCTCGGCGGTGGCCACCCACTCGTTCCAGCGCGCATAGAAGTCGTAGACCACCAGGCCCATGACGGCGGCGCGCTTGCCGACGATGGGGCCCAGGCCGAACTGCGGCGGCGGGCCGTCGGCGTGGTAGTGGGCCGACAGGCCGCAGACCACCACGCGGCCGTAGGTCTTGAGCAGGCCGAACACCGGATTGAGGATCGGCAGGCCGACGTTCTCGAAGTGGACGGTGGGGCCGCCGTCGGTCAGGGCCTTCAGCTCGTCGATCCAGCCTTCGTTGCGGTAGTCGACCGCGCCGTCGAAGCCGTAGCGCTCGACCACCTGGGCGACCTTGTCGGCGCCGCCGGCGATGCCGACGGCCTTGGCGCCGAGGATCCTGGCGATCTGCCCGGCCGTGCCGCCGACGCAGCCGGCGGCGGCGTCCACGGTGAAGACGTCGCCCGCGCCGACCTTGGCCAGCTGGGTCACCCCCGCCCAGGCGGTCAGGCCCGGCATGCCCAGGACGCCGAGATGATTGGAGACGCCCAGCGACGGATCGACCTTGCGGGCGAACCTGGCGTCCATCAGGCCGACCTGCGCCCAGCCGGCGTCGCCGACCACGTGGTCGCCCGGCGCGAAGTCCGGATGGCCCGAGGCGATCACCTGCGCGACCGACGAGCCCGGCAGGGTTTCGCCCGGAGCCGGACGCGGCTCGCCCATGTGCCGCCCGCGGAAGCGCGAGCCCAGATAGGGGTCGAGCGACAGGTAGAGCACCCGCACCAGCAGCTGGCCGGCCGGGGCGGCGGTCGGCGCGTCGCGCTCGATCACCTCGAAATCGGCGGCGACGGGCACGTCCTCGATCGTGCGCTTGAGGACGACTTCCAGGGTCTTGCTCATGTGTGCTCACTCGGCGGCCGCGGCGGTCGAAGACGCTCTCCGCCGCCCGGTCTGGGATTTCGCGCACCAGCCTAGACGGCGCCCGCCACTCCTCGCCGGAGCGAATTTCGATCCATCCGCCAGCCGGTCTTGGCCGCTTCCCATTTGCCAAGCCCGCGAGCCCGGTGAACTGATGGCCCTACGGGGAGAAGCCATGCTGACCATCTGGGGCCGCCGCAGTTCGTTCAACGTGCAGAAGGTGCTGTGGCTGGCCGACGAGCTGGGCCTGGCCTACGACCACGCACCGGCGGGCGGAAGCTTCGGCGGCCTGGACGATCCGGCGTTTCGCGCCCGCAATCCGCACGGACGGGTTCCGGTGATCGACGACGACGGCGTGAGCATCTGGGAGTCGCACGCCATCCTGCGCTACCTGGCCGCCCGCCACGGCGGCGCGCGCTGGTGGCCGGAGGATCCGGCGGCGCGGTCGCGACAGGACCGCTGGATGGACTGGTCGCAGGCGAGCCTGCAGCCGGACTTCCTCAACGGCGTGTTCTGGGGCTTCTACCGCACGCCGCCGCCGCTTCGTGACATGCCGCGCGTCGAGGCGGCGATCGCCAGGTGCGCGGCGCATTTCCGGCTGCTGGACCAGGTGCTGGCGGATCAGCCCTGGCTGGGCGGCGATGAGATCGGTCTGGCCGACATTCCGGCTGGTACGGCGCTCTATCGCTATTTCGAGCTGGAGATCAACCGGCCAGAGGTTCCGAACGTGGTCGCCTGGTACGAGCGGCTGCGGGCGCGGTCGGGCTATCGGGCGAACGTGATGGTTCCGTTCGGGGAGCTGGAGGGGCGGCTGGCCTATTGAGGTGGTGCGTGATCCTCGCCCTTCGACAAGCTCAGGGTGGGGATCAAGGCCAAGGCCGCGCAGTAGAAACCTCACCCTGAGCCCGTCGAAGGGCGAGGTTTCGCATCCGTGATCAGTGCGGCTCCTCGCCGCCCGAGACGTTGAGGCTCTCGGCGGTGATGTACCTGGCCTCGTCCGAGCACAGGAAGGCCACCGCGTCGGCGGTGTCTTCGGGCGTGCCGGGGCGGCCCAGCGGGATGCGGGCGGCCATGGCGGCGAGATAGGCCTCGACCGAGGCCGCGCCGGTGACCTTGGCGAAGTACTCGTTCTGCCAGGCGCCCAGGCCCGTCGTCACGTGGTTGGGGCAGACGTTGTTGACGGTGATCCGGTGCGCGCCCAGCTCGATCGCGGCCGAGCGGGTCAGGCCCACCAGGCCGTGCTTGGAGGCGGTGTAGGCCTGGGCGTGCGGAAAGCCCGACTTGGCCGCCTGGCTGGCGATATTGACGATGCGCCCGCCCGTGCCCTGCGGGATCATCACCTCGGCGGCGGCTTTCAGGCCGTAGAAGCAGCCGGTCAGGTTGACGTCGATGACGGCGCTCCAATCCTCCGGCCGAACCTCCATAAGCGGCTTCATGATGTAGCCGATGCCGGCGTTATTGACCCAGAT
>JASGDR010000067.1:0-18738 GCA_047607095.1 Caulobacter sp. | reverse complement strand
GCCCCCAGGGCGCGCGGTCTTGGTCTGCAGGCCGGTCGTCGGCGACATGCGCTCTTAGCCTTCCCTTCTCGTCCCCCTGCAGCCCGCCGAGCGGGCTGCAGAACACATCTGAAGCGCGCCCTCACGGGTTAGCCGCACACACCTAACCCAGGCGCGCTCTCGTCCACCAGAGAGAGGACGATCAGACCTGCATGATCTCTTGTTCTTTGGTTTTCAAGGCCTCGTCGATGCGCTTGACCGCCTCGTCGGTCAGCTTCTGGACCTCGGTCTCCATCTTCTTGCGGTCGTCTTCGTTGATGACGCTGTCCTTCTCGGCCTTCTTCAGGTCGTCGTTGGCGTCGCGACGGACGTTGCGCACGGCGATCTTCTGCTGCTCGGCGTACTTGCCGGCCTGCTTGGAGAGGTCCTTGCGGCGTTCCTCGTTCAGCGGCGGGATCGGAATACGCAGGTTCTGGCCCTCGACGACCGGGTTCAGGCCCAGGCCCGACGAGCGGATCGCCTTCTCGACCGAAACCACGACGCCGCGATCCCAGACGCTGACCGACAGCTGGCGGGGCTCGGGCACGCTCACCGAGGCGACGGCGTTCAGCGGCGTGGTCGAGCCGTAGGCCTCGACCATGATCTGGTCGAGCAGGCTGGCCGAGGCGCGGCCGGTGCGCAGGGTGGCGAACTCGTCCTTCAGGGCGAGCACGGCCTTGTCCATGCGGTCTTTATAGCGGGAAAGGACGGGCTTTTCGGCGGCGGCCATGGCTTGAGGCTCTCTTCGCTTTAAATGAAATCAGGCGTTGGCGACGACGGTGTGCGTGCCTTGGCCACGCAGCACGTCGAGCAGGTTACCCCGCCCCTTGATCGAGAACACCACGATCGGAATGTTGCTGTCGCGCATGAGGGCGACGGCCGAAGCGTCCATGACGCGCAGATCCTTGGCCAGCACGTCCATGTAGGTCAGGCGCTCATAGCGCTGGGCGTTCGGATCCTTCTTGGGATCGGCGGTGTAGACGCCGTCGACGCTGGTGCCCTTGAACAGGGCGTCGCACTGCATCTCGGCCGCGCGCAGGGCCGCGGCGGTGTCGGTGGTGAAGAACGGGTTGCCGGTGCCGGCGGCGAAGATCACCACGCGGCCTTTCTCGAGGTGGCGCTGGGCGCGGCGGCGGATGTAGGGCTCGCAGACCGTGGCCATCGGAATGGCCGACTGCACGCGCGTCTGCACGCCGATGCGCTCGAGGGCGTCCTGCATGGCCAGGGCGTTCATCACGGTGGCCAGCATGCCCATGTAGTCGGCGCTGGAACGCTCCATGCCCTTGGCCGCGCCGGCCATGCCGCGGAAGATGTTGCCGCCGCCGATCACCAGGCACAGCTCGACGCCGGACTTGACGATCTCGGCGATGTCCTGGGCGACGGATTGGACGGTGTTGGTGTCGATCCCGTAGGGCGTGTCGCCCATCAGCACTTCGCCGGAAACCTTGAGCAGAAGACGACGGTACGGCTTGGCGGGGGTGGGATCGGACATGAACCGGGCTCTTCCTGAGTCGTCGGCACGCACCATAGTGCGCGTTACACAAAAGTGGGATCGGTTTTGCGCCATCCGGACGCGCACCGTTCAAGCACAAAAAAGGGCGCGGCGCGCGTCGAACGCGCCGCGCCCTTGATTTGCTGACAACGAAGGCGGCGAACCGGGTCCGCCGCCTTGTTTGTCTTGGCCGGCCTTAGGCCTGGCCGGTCATCGAGGCGACTTCGGCGGCGAAGTCGTCCTGCTTCTTTTCCACGCCTTCGCCGAGGGCGAGACGGGTGAAGCCCTTCACGGCGACCGGAGCGCCGAGGGTCTTGGCGGCCTCGGCCACCAGCTGCTCGACGGTCTGGTCCGGGTTCATGACGAAGGCCTGCTTCAGCAGCACGACTTCTTCCAGGAACTTGCGGATACGGCCTTCGATCATCTTCTCGACGACCGAAGCCGGCTTGCCCGACTCCAGAGCCTGCTCGGTGAACACGGCCTTTTCACGCTCGATGGCGGCCGGGTCCAGATCGTCCGGCGACAGCGACAGCGGGGCGGTCGCGGCGACGTGCATGGCGATCTTGCGGCCCAGCTCGCGCAGGGCGGCCTTGTCGCCAGCCGACTCGAGGGCGACCAGAACGCCGATGCGGCCGAGGTCCGGCGCGGTGGCGTTGTGGATGTACGAGGCGACGACGCCGTTCTCGACGGTCCACTTGGCGGCGCGACGGACCATCATGTTTTCGCCGATCGTGGCGATCAGGTTGGTCAGGTGCTCCTGGGCGGTTTCACCGCCGGCCAGCTTGGCCGAACCGATGGCTTCCACCGAACCGTCGGTGGCCAGAGCCGCTTGGGCGATCTGGCGGGCGGCGGTCTGGAACAGGTCGTTGCGCGACACGAAGTCGGTTTCGGCGTTCACTTCGACGGCGGTGGCGGTTTCACCAGCGCCGGCTTCGGTGACGGCGATGGCCACCAGGCCTTCGGCGGCGGCGCGGTCGGCCTTCTTGGCGGCCTTGGACAGGCCCTTGGCGCGCAGCCAGTCGATGGAGGCCTCGATGTCGCCGTTGTTCTCGGCCAGGGCCTTCTTGCAGTCCATCATGCCGACGCCGGACTTCTCGCGCAGTTCCTTGACCAGCGCAGCCGTGATCTCAGCCATGGAAAATCTCCAGATTCAAACGTTTAGCGACCGGGCTTGATAGCCCGGTCGCGTGTCGGTAGCGCGACGGCCGCCCGCCTCCGTCAGGAAGGCCGGCGGCCGAAGAAAAATCAGCCGGCGGCCGGTTCGTCGGCGGCCGGAGCCGCTTCTTCGGTCGCTTCCAGCTCACGGGCCAGGGTCGGCTCGACCGGGTTGGCCGAAGCGCCCAGGTCCACGCCGGCGGCGGCTTGACCAGCGGCCAGGCCGTCGAGGACGGCGTCGGCGACCAGGTCGCAGTACAGCTGCAGGGCGCGAGCGGCGTCGTCGTTACCCGGGATCGGGTAGGTGATGCCGTCCGGATCGCAGTTGGTGTCGAGGATGGCGACGACCGGGATGTTGAGCTTGCGGGCTTCCAGGATCGCGATCGCTTCCTTGTTGGTGTCGATCACGAACATGATGTCGGGGATGCCGCCCATGTCCTTGATGCCGCCCAGCGACAGTTCCAGCTTGTCGCGCTCGCGGGTCAGCTGCAGCAGTTCCTTCTTGGAACGGCCGGCGCCTTCGCCGCCCAGCACGCCTTCCAGCTCGCGCAGGCGGGCGATCGAACCCGAGACGGTGCGCCAGTTGGTCAGGGTGCCGCCGAGCCAGCGGTGGTTCACGTAGTACTGGGCGCAGCGCTTGGCGGCCGTGGCGACCGGATCGCTGGCCTGACGCTTGGTGCCGACGAACAGCACGCGGCCGCCGGCGGCGGCGACTTCACGGACCTTCACCAGGGCCTGGTGCAGCAGCGGAATGGTCTGCGACAGGTCGATGATGTGGATGTTCGAGCGCGAACCGAAGATGTAGCGGTCCATCTTCGGGTTCCAGCGGTGGGTCTGGTGGCCGAAGTGGGCGCCGGCTTCCAGGAGCTGACGCATGGAGAATTCGGGAAGAGCCATCGGGCCTTTATCCTTTTTCCGGTTGAACCTCCGCGGACACCCCCGCTCCAGACCATTCTGGAGGCGGGACCGGAACGGCGACGTCGGGATGTCTCCCCGGCGCTGCCGAACGTCCGCGTGTGGAATGGCGCGCAGATAGTCGGGAAATCTCCCGAATGCAAGCCTTTCCCGGCGCCGACCGCCGGGCAGGCCCGGCTTTCGGGGGCGTTCTTCGCCCGAACCGCTCGCACACGGGCGTCCCGACCCGTTCACCGGCGGCGAGCGCGGGCGCAACCTGTTGTCGAACCGCCGCCGAAAAGGTTGAGTGCGCCCCAGGGCGCGCGATCCTCGCGCCTCCCCATCTTCGCTACGCAAGGACCCGATGCCGGATCTCTCGCGCCTGTCCGACGCCGAACGCCGCGCCCTCCTGCTGCTGGCGCGCGGCCACACGGCCAAGAGCGCCGCCGTCGAACTGGGCGCCAGCGAGAGCGCGGTGAACGAGCGCCTGCGCGAGGCGCGGCGCAAGACCGGCGCCGGCAGCAGCCGCGAGCTGGCGCGTCTCGTCGCCGAAGAGGCCTCGCACGCTCCCTCGGCCGGCGGAAGCGGCGAGCCGGACGCGATGGAAGCCGGTCCGCCGTCCGGACAAGAAACCTGGGACAAGAAAATCGGGGTGGCGCGGCGTCGGCCGCCCGGTCAACGCGGAGAACGCTTCTCCACCCTCGGGGCCGCCTGGCCCCGCCTCGCCGGAGTCTTCGCAATGATCGTCCTGGCCGCCTCGATCGGCGCCTTCGCCGCCCTCGCCGTCGCCCAACGCCCCGCCGCCGAGCCTCAAGAGGCCGCCGCGTCCCCGCCCCCGCGAGTGGTCGCCGTCTCCCCCGCCCCCGGCGCCGTGGTCCCGGCCGGACGCCTGGCCCTCACCGTCACCTTCGACCAGCCCATGCGGCCGAGCTGGTCGTTCGTCATGCGCGACCGCGCCAGCTTCCCCGACTGCGACCCGAAGCCCGTGCAGTCGCCGGACCGGCGCAGCTTCACCCTCGCCTGCGCCGTCCGGGCGGGACGCGCCTACGAAGTCGGCTTCAACAACGCCCGCCACCGCAACTTCGCCTCGGAGGCCGGGATTCCGGCCGCGCCGGCCGTGGTCCGGTTCACCGCGCGCTGAGGGCGTGGCGGGGCCCGACGCCGCTCACCTCGCCCGGCCGGACATTTCGCGGCGATCGGTACGCACGCCGTGACGACGCCGCTTGCGCTTGGCCCCTCCCCGTCGAACTCCGCCCCGGCGACCGGCCTTCACCGCCCGCGCCGCGCCGGCTTGAACGGCGATGCGGGCGGTGAAGCCACGCGCTCAGGCGGCCGCATGTCGAGCGCAACGACGCTTGGCCCGTCGTGAGCGGCGGATCCGCCTCTTTCCACCGGAGCCGATCAGGCAGGGCTTCACGACGCGGCGGCGTAACAGGCCCATCGCCGAACTCCGGCCCGGCGATCGGTCTTCGCCGCACACGCCGCACCAGCCTTCAATCGCTATGCGCGGCGAAGGCTGGGCGTTCAATGCGGCACGGCGAGTAAAACGACGCCTCGCCCGCCGTGCGGCGGCGGATCCGTCTCTTCCGACGGCAGCTGGCCGGGTAGAGCTTCACGGCGCGACGCCGCCACGGGCTCATCGCCGCCGACGCCCTGGCCTTGGCCTCGCTCCAGCCCTCGCCGCCCCCATTTCGCCGCCCGCATTCGCGGAAACGAACGCCGAAAACGCCTTCCGCACGCAAGGACCGCCTCGGCCGAACCCGCGCCCACACCATGCGCCCGCCGCATCGCCCGCCGCATCACGTCGGCGCCCCCCGAAACGAGGAACCGACCGCCCGGCTCAGAACGACTTGCCGTCGACCTGCTGCGGTTCCAGGGCGAAGACGTCGACGCCGTCGACGCAGCGGACATTGATCGCCGCCATCTTGGCGCCGTTCGGCGCCTCGCCGCGGGCGAAGGCTTCGATGCCGCAGTCGGCGCAGAACAGGTGCTGGATCTTGCCGGTGTTGAACCGGTATTCGGTCAGGGCGTCCTCGCCCGAGACCAGGGCGAACTGCTCGATGGGGGCGAAGGCCAGGACCGAGCCCAGCTTGCCGCAGCGCGAGCAGTTGCAGGTGATGGTCTGCGACAGGTCGGCCTCGACCTCGAAGCGGACCTTGCCGCATTGGCAGCCGCCGGCATGTTTCGTCATCGCTTCCTCCAAGACCGCGCTCTCCAAGACCGCGCTGCGCCGAAAGCCCGGCGAAACGCCGATGCCCGCCGCTTTCGTCCCAACGCCAGCAACGCCCTGCCCGCCGCCCCCGGCGAGACGGATAGTCCAGAGAGGCGGCGGCCGCTCCGAAACCCGCACCGCGGCCGTCGCGCGGCCTTCGCTTTACGCCGTCGCAACGGCGGGACGGAACCAAGAGCCGCCGGCCCGTCCGCCCCAGGACGAACGAACGACCCGACCGACCGCCCGTTCCGCGCCCTAGACGTCTTCCAGCAGCGCCACGCCCGGCGCGGTCTTCAGCGCCCCGCGCAGCGAGGCGTCGAGCGTGTAGCGTCCCGGCAGCTTCAGCTCGATCTCGCGGCCGCCCCCGAGCGCCGCCACGAAGCTGATCTCGCCGCCCTTCTGGGCCGCGGCCGGTTCGATGCGGCGCTTGAGCGCCTCGATCTCGGTGGCGGAGGGCGACAGGTGCACGCGCAAACCCGCCACCACGTTCTCGATGGCCTTCTCGATCGGCTCGGCGTCGTCGCCGAAGAACCGCACCTCGCCGTCACGGGCCTTGGAGCGGACCTTGATGACCACGCCCTTGCCCGGCTCGAGCACGTCGCGGCACTTGCGCAGGGATTCCGGCGGGAACAGCACTTCGTATTCGCCGGACGGATCGGACAGCGACACGAAGGCGAAGCGTTCGCCGCTCTGGGAGGCGCGCTCCTGGCGGCGACGGACGATGCCGCACATCCGCAGAGCCTCGGCCCCGGCCTCGGCCTGGGCCATGGCCTCGGTCAGCATCACCGTGCGCCGACGGCGCAGCATGCCGACCATGTCCTCGAGCGGGTGACCGGTCAGGTAGAAGCCGACGGCCGACAGTTCCTCGTCCAGCAGGTCGACCTGAGTCCAGGGCTCGACCTTCTTCAGGCGCGGGCGGCTGGCGGCGGCGTCGCCGCCGAACAGGGCGTGCTGGCCGCCCTGGCGGTCGGCCGCCACGCTCTGGCCGTGGGCGATCAGCACGTCGGCGTTGGCGAACACCTGGGCGCGGTTCTTGTGGAACGAGTCGAAGGCCCCGGCCCGGGCCAGGTTTTCGATGGCCCGCTTGTTGACCTGCTTGGGGTCGACGCGCTCGACGAAGTCGAAGATGTCGCGGAACGGCCCGCCCTCCTCGCGCACGGCGACGAGGTGCTTCATGGCTTCAAGACCGACGTTGCGCACCGCGCCCAGCGCGTAGAGCACCTCGCCGTTCTCGACCTCGAAGTCGGCGCCCGAGCGGTTCACGTCCGGCGCCCGCACCGTGATCGAGAAGCGGCGTGCGTCCTGGTGGAAGACCGCCAGCTTGTCGGTGTTGGAGATATCGAGGCTCATCGACGCGGCGAGGAACTCGACCGGCGTGTTGGCCTTCAGCCAGGCCGTCTGATAGGCGATCAGGGCGTAGGCGGCCGCGTGGCTCTTGTTGAAGCCGTAGCCGGCGAACTTGGCCACCAGTTCGAAGATCGACCCCGACTGGTCTTCGGGCACGCCCTTTTCCTTGGCGCCGGAGACGAAACGGATCTTCTGGAGATCCATCTCCTCCTTCTTCTTCTTACCCATGGCGCGGCGCAGCAGGTCGGCCTCGCCCAGGCTGTAGCCCGCCAGGATCTGGGCGATCTGCATCACCTGTTCCTGGTAGACGATGACGCCGTAGGTCTCGCGCAGCACGCCTTCCAGCGACGGATGCAGGGTGTCGACGGGCTTTCGGCCGAACTTGCAGTCGACGAAGGTGTCGATGTTGTCCATCGGACCCGGACGATAGAGCGAGATCAGCGCGGTGATCTCCTCGATCGAACCGCAGCGCATCTTGCGCAGGGTGTCGCGCATGCCCTGGCTTTCCAGCTGGAACACGCCGACCGTCTGGCCCGAGGCGAGCAGCTCGTAGCTCTTGGCGTCGTCGAACGGCAGGCGACCGAGATCGACCTCCATGCCCCGCTTGCGCAGGTGCTTCACCGCCCGGTCGAGCACGGTCAGGGTCTTCAGACCCAGGAAGTCGAACTTCACCAGGCCCGCGCTTTCGACCCACTTCATGTTGAACTGGGTGGCCGGCAGGTCCGAGCGCGGATCCTTGTAGAGCGGGGTCAGCTGGGTCAGGGGCCGGTCGCCGATCACCACGCCGGCGGCGTGGGTCGAGGCGTTGCGGAACAGGCCTTCCAGCTGCAGCGCCACGTCCAGGCAGTTGGAGACGTTGGCGTCCTCGTTCTTGGCCTGCTTCAGGCGGGGCTCGATGTCGATGGCCTGGGCCAGGGTCACCGGCGCGGCCGGGTTGTTGGGCACCATCTTGCAGAGGCGATCGACGAGACCCAGCGGCAGCTGCATCACCCGGCCGACGTCGCGCAGCACGGCGCGGGCCTGCAACGAACCGAAGGTGATGATCTGGGCCACGCGGTCGCGCCCGTACTTCTCCTGCACGTAGGCGATCACCTCTTCGCGCCGCTCCTGGCAGAAGTCGACGTCGAAGTCGGGCATGGAGACCCGCTCGGGATTGAGGAAACGCTCGAACAGCAGGCCGAAGCGCAGCGGATCGAGGTCGGTGATGGTCAGCACCCAGGCGACCAGCGAGCCCGCCCCCGACCCCCGTCCCGGGCCGACCGGAATGCCGTGTTCCTTGCCCCACTTGATGAAGTCGGAAACGATCAGGAAGTAACCGGGGAAGCCCATCTTGACGATGATGCCGAGCTCGAAATCGAGCCGTTCCCAATAGACGTGCTCCTCGACCGCCAGGGTCAGGCCGTCCAGGCGCATGCGCAGACCCTCGCGGGCCTGGTGAGCCAGCTCCTCGGCCTCGCTGCGGCCGCCCCCGGTGGGGAAGCTGGGCAGGATGGGGTTGCGCTTCTTGACCATGAAGGCGCAGCGCCGGGCGATGTCGAGGGTGTTGTCGCAGGCCTCGGGCAGGTCGGCGAACAGCTTGCGCATCTCGTCGACCGGCTTGAACCAGTGCTCGGGCGTCACCCGCCGGCGCTCGTCCTGGCCGACGAACGAACCGTCGGCGATGCAGAGCAGCGCATCGTGCGCGTCATAGAGTTCGGGCTTGGCGTAGTAGCAGTCGTTGGTGGCGACCAGCGGCGCGTCGTGCTCGTAGGCCCAGTCGACGAGGCCGGGCTCGGCCGCCGCCTGCTGCGGCAGGCCGTGACGCTGCAGCTCGACATAGAAGCGGTCGCCGAACACGCGCTGCATTTCGGCCAGGGCCGCATGGCCCTCCGCCGTCTTGCCGGCCGCCAGCAGCGAGTCCACCGGGCCGTCGGTTCCGCCCGACAGCAGGATCAGCCCTTCCGAATGCTCGACCACCTTGGCCCAGGGCACCACCGGCTCGGCCAGTTCGCCGCTTTCCAGATAGGCCAGGGACGAAAGCTCCGAGAGGTTCAGATAGCCCTGCTCGTTCTGGACGAGCAGGGTGATCGTCGGCTCGCGCGCCCAGCGCTCGGACGGCTTGGCGCCGATGCCGTTGACCGGCAGAGCGCAACCGATGATCGGCTGCACGCCGTTGTCCTTGGCGTAGACGGAGAATTCCAGGGCGCCGAACAGGTTGGCCCGGTCGGCGATTCCCGCGGCGGGCATGCCGCCCGAAGCGGCCATGCCCGGGATCTTGTCGGCCTTGATGGCCCCTTCCAGCAGCGAATAGGCCGACCGGACGCGGAGGTGGACGAAACCCTGACCTTCCACACCCGACATGACCTTGACCTCGCTGCTTATCGACTCAGGCCACCAGCTGGGCGACCGAACACATCATCCAGACGAAGCCGGCGACAGATACAAGCGCCAAAGACTCACGCGCGATCCGGACCATAACATCCCTCCACAGCTCGTTGGCCAGTTGCCTTTTTGTTCCATATTCTCCTTTCGTTCTCATCGCAATAGTCCACAGGCGAATTGCGAGCTTTTTTGTCGCCTGGGACCGATCGACGCGATCGCCCGCTCCGGCTCTGGCCTTGACGCGCGGAACGCGGCAGAAGCCCGCACATGCGCCTGATCATCGACACCGACACCGCCGGAGACGACGTCTTCTCCCTGATGCTGGCCCTGCGCCGCCCGGGCGTGACCGTCGAGGCCATCACCATCAGCCACGGCAATGTCGGCTTCATCCAGCACGCCGAGAACGCCCTGGTGACGCTGGAGGCCTGCGAGGCGGCCGGCGTTCCGGTCCATCTGGGAACCGAGAGGCCGTTCAGCCGCGCGCCGCTGGACGCCGCCTACGTGTTCGGCGAGGACGGCATGAGCGACGCGCGCTTCCCCAGGACCGCCCAGCGCCCCTCCCCCGGCCACGCGGCCGACGAGATCGTGCGGCGGGTGATGGAGGCGCCGGGTGAGATCACCCTGCTAGCCCAGGCGCCGCTGACCAACATCGCCCTGGCGGTGCTGCGCGAGCCGCGCATCGCCCAGGCCGCCAAGGCCCTGTGGGTGATGGGCGGCACCGACAACGGCGTCGGCAACGTCACGCCGGCGGCCGAGTACAATTTCTATGCCGATCCGGAAGCGGCCAAGATCGTCGTCAACGCCGGCTTCGACCTGCACGTGGTGACCTGGACCGAGACCCTGCGCGACGGCCTGCTGACCACGGCGCAGCTGGCGCAGCTGGACGCGCTGGACACGCCCCGCGCCAGGTTCTTCACCAAGGTCAACGAGGCCTCGCTGGCCTTCGCGCGCGAGACTGAAGGCCTGGACGGCAGCCTGCACCCCGACGCCCTGACCTGCGCGGCCATGCTGGACGAGGCCCTGGTGCTGGAGGCCGAACGCTGCGTCATAGACGTGGAGACCATGGGCGAGCTGACGCGCGGCTATCTCAGCGTCTCGCACTCGATCCTGCCGGACATCGAGATCGCCGACCCGGCCCTCAAGCGCCGCGAACCCAACGCCCGGGTGATCAAGAAGATCGACCAGGCGGGGTTCTTTGAAGCGATGCGCGAGGCGCTGCTCTGAACTCAAGCTGGCCGCGTGTTCCTCGTCCTTCGACAGGCTCGGGATGAGGAACAAGACAAGGCCGCGCGTTCGAAAACCTCACCCCGAGCTTGTCGAAGGGCGAGACCCGCTAGAACGTCTGCGGCTCCAGGTGGCCGTCGCGCAGGGCGAAGACCCGGTCCATGTAGCGCGCCAGCTCCATGTTGTGGGTGGCGATCAGGGCGGCGACGCCCTGGCCGCGCGCCAGGTCGTAGAGCGCCTGGAAGGTGGCCGCCGAGGTGCCCGGATCGAGGTTGCCCGTCGGCTCGTCGGCCAGCAGCAGCTTGGGCGAGTTGGCCAGGGCCCGGGCGATGGCCACGCGCTGCTGTTCGCCGCCCGACATCTGGCCGGGCTGATGGTCGACGCGAGCCGCCAGGCCCAGCTGGCCGAGCAGGCCCACGGCCCGTTCCCGGGCGTCGCCGCGCCGGCGGCCGGCGATCATCTGCGGCAGGATCACGTTCTCGGCCGCCGTGAACTCCGGCAGCAGATGGTGAAACTGATAGACGAAGCCGACGGTCGACAGCCGCACCTTGGTGCGCTGGCGCTCGGAAAGCTTGGAGCAGTCCTTGCCGTCCACGGCGATGACGCCGGCGTCGGGGCGCTCCAGCAAGCCCGCGGCGTGCAGCAGCGACGACTTGCCCGAGCCCGAGGGCCCGATCAGGCCGACCACTTCGCCCGGATAGACGTCGAGATCGACGCCGCGCAGCACGGTGAGCTTGCCCGCCTCGGTGACATAGGTGCGCTCGACGCCGCGCAGGGCCAGGACGGGGCTACTCATAGCGAAGGGCCTCAACGGGATCGAGGCGCGAGGCCCGCAGCGCCGGCGGCAGGGTCGCCAGCACGCTCATAAGGGTGGAGATCGAGACCACGCCGGCCACCTCGGCCCAGTCGATCTTGGCCGGGATGTGGGCCAGGAAATAGATGTCGGCGCTGAACACCGCCGTGCCGGTGGCCCATTCGACGAAGTTCTGGATGGCGGTGATGTTGGCGCAGAACAGCGTGCCCAGCAGAAGGCCCGCCAGCGTGCCGGCCACGCCGATCGAGGCGCCGGCCATGATGAAGATGCGCAGGATCGAGGACTGGCTGGCCCCCATGGTGCGCAGGATGGCGATGTCGCGGCCCTTGTTCTTCACCAGCATGACGAGGCCGGAGATGATGTTGAGGGTGGCGATGGCGACGATGAAGAACAGGATCAGGCGCATGACCTTGCGCTCGACCTGCAGCGCGTTGAAGTAGCTGCTGTTCTTGTCCATCCAGTCGGTGATGAAGGCGCCGGGGCCGATGGCCTGCTCGATGGTCTCCTTGGCCTGCTTGGCGTTGTCGGGATCGGAGAGCTTGACCTCGACATAGTCGATGGCCGTGTCGCGCCCGAAAAAGAGCTGCGCCTGGGCCAGCGGCATCATCACATAGGCCTCGTCGAACTGGCTCATGCCGACGCTGAAGATCCCGCCGACGATGTAGTCCTTCTCGCGCGTGGACGTGCCGAACGCCGTCGCCGGACCGGACGGGGAGATCAGGGTGATCGGATCGCCCACCGAGAGACCCAGGTTGCGGGCCATGCGGTCGCCGATCAGCACCATGTCGCCGCCGTACTCGCCCACGCCGAAGCCGTCCAGCGTGCCCTGCTTCACGTTCTTGGAGATCAGGGTCATGCCGCGCAGGTCGGCCGGGTTGACGCCGCGGACGATGGCGCCGGTCACCTGGTTGGGGCCGATGACCATGGCCTGGGCCTCGACCAGGGGCGCGGCCTGGATCACGCCGGGCGTGGCCTTGATGCGGGTGATGACGCCCTCGCGGTCGGGGCCGTTCACCAGCGGCCCCTGGGCGTAGATGTGGCCGTTGAAGCCGAGCAGCCGGCCGAGCAGCTCGGCGCGGAAGCCGTTCATGACGCTCATCACGGTGATGAGGGCGAAGACCGCCAGCATCACCGCGCTGAACGAGATCACCGAGATCAGGGCGACGCCGCCGTTCTTGCGCTTGGTGCGCAGGTAACGCCAGGCGACCGTCCGTTCCCAGGTTCCGAAGGGCCCCGCGCCGATAGCCATCAGGCGGCCTTGCCGGTCAGGCGGGCCAGGACCGCGGCGAGCGGCTCGGACACGCGTTCGCCGGTCTTGCGGTTCTTCAGCTCGACCACGCCCTCGGCGACGCCCTTGGGACCGACGATCAGCTGCCAGGGCAGGCCGATCAGGTCCATGGTGGCGAACTTGGCGCCGCCGCGGGCGTCGGTGTCGTCATAGAGCACGTCGACGCCGGCCGCCTGCAGGGCCTTGTAGGCTTCGTCGCAAGCCGCGTCGCAGGCCGCGTCGCCCTGGCGCATGTTGACGATGCCCACATGGTAGGGCGCGACGCTTTCCGGCCAGATGATGCCGCCGTCGTCGTGGCTGGCCTCGATGATCGCGCCCAGCAGGCGCGAGACGCCGACGCCGTAGCTGCCCATCTGCACCGGGACTTCCTTGCCGTCGGGGCCCATGACCAGGGCCTTCATCGGCTCGGAATACTTCGTGCCGAACGAGAAGATGTGGCCGACCTCGATGCCGCGAGCCGACAGGCGGTCGCCCTCGGGGATGGCGTTGAAGGCGGCTTCGTCGTGCATCTCCTCGGTGGCGGCGTAGAGCGCGGTGCGCTGGTTCACCAGCGGCTGCAGGTCGCCGTACCAGTCGACGTCCGGACCGGGCGCGGCCATCTCGACCAGGTCCTTGTGGCAGAAGACGGCGCTTTCGCCGGTCTCGGCCAGGACGATGAACTCGTGGCTCAGATCGCCGCCGATCGGGCCGGTGTCGGCGCGCATCGGCACGGCCTTCAGGCCCATGCGCGAGAAGAGGTTCAGATAGGCCACGAACATGCGGTTGTACGACTTGCGCGCGCCCTCGGCGTCGAGGTCGAAGCTGTAGGCGTCCTTCATCAGGAACTCGCGGCCGCGCATCACGCCGAAGCGCGGGCGGCGCTCGTCGCGGAACTTCCACTGCACGTGATAGAGGTTCTTGGGCAGGTCCTTGTACGACCGCACCGAGGCGCGGAAGATCTCGGTGACCATTTCCTCGTTGGTGGGCCCGTACAGCAGCTCGCGCTCGTGACGGTCGGTGATGCGCAGCATCTCGGGGCCGTAGGCGTCGTAGCGGCCCGACTCACGCCACAGGTCGGCCAGCTGCAGGGTCGGCATCAGGAGCTCGATGGCGCCCGCGCGATCCATCTCCTCACGGACGATCTGCTCGATCTTGTTGAGCACCCGCAGGCCCAGCGGCAGCCAGGCGTAGATGCCGGCGGCCTCCTGGCGGATCATGCCCGCGCGCAGCATCAGCTGGTGCGACGCGATCTGGGCGTCGGAAGGGGCTTCTTTCAGAACGGGCAGGAAGTAGCGCGACAGGCGCATGGACGGAACGTCTCCGGGAGAATTCGAGGCGTTGAGATAGCCGCTCGCCGTTCAGCTTGGCAACGCGCGCGGCGAAAAGATGACGTTTTGAGTGTCGAGGTCATCTTGCCATCGAAAAGAATGGGGCGGCGAAACCGCGCCCACTTTCGCCTGATGACCTCGAGCGTCGAGCCATAACGAAAAGAAGGCCGCGCGGTTCACTCGCGCGGCCATCAAGTTCATCGTCGGGGAAGACGCCACAGAGCAAGGCCGAACCCGGCCTCGTCATGACAATCTAGGCCCGTCGAACGGCTGTTGGGGCATCCGATTGCTGCCAAACCGGCAACTCGGCCTGTTTCGCCCAACCGGTGGGCGTTTGACGGGCAGAAGGCCCGCGCCCGCCCAAGCCTTGGGCGCCTGAACCCGTTCTGCAAAATTTTCAGTAGGTCGACGGGAGGTCCGGCAGAGTCACCAGCTGGAACTTCACCACCAGCCAGAACACCACGAACACCGCGATCGAAATCCAGGTGGTGGTGAAGAACTTACGCTTGAGGTTCGGGTTCACCGGCGCGCCGGGATCGGCGCCCGGCGGCGGCTCGATTCCCATCTCGTGATAGCTGCGCGTGCCCAGCGGCAGCACGGCGAACAGCACCGTCCACCAGATGGTGAGGAAGATCGCGACGCTGGTGATCGGGCCCATCAGTGATGCGCGTCCTTGGGGCTTTCCATCAATTCCACGAGCATGCCGCCCATGTCCTTGGGGTGAACGAAGACGATCAGCGTTCCGTGGGCGCCGATCCGGGGTTCGCCTAGCACGGTGGCGCCCTTGGCGACCAGGGAATCGCGCGCCTCGTAGATGTTCTCCACCTCGAAGCAGATGTGATGCTGACCGCCCTTGGGGTTCTTGGCCAGGAAGCCGTGGATCGGCGAGTTCTCGCCATAGGGCTCGATCAGTTCGATCTGGCTGTTGGGCAGGTTGACGAAGCAGACCCACACCCCCTGCTCCGGCATCGCCCACTTGTCGGTGACCGAGGTGGCGCCGAGCAGTTCGCGGTACATCTTCACCGACTCGTCGATGGAGGGCGTGGCGACGCCGACGTGGTTGAGCCTGCCGATCATGGTTTCCGTCCCGGGGTAGCGGATCTTTCGTCCACTAACCGCGCCTCCGCCCACGGCAGTCAAGCGGCGCGGAGACCCTTCAGCCAGTGGAAGCGTACGGGCATGACCTGGATCAGCAGAAAGCCCAGTACGAACCCGCCCAGGTGGGCCTGCCAGGAAACGAGGATCAGGCCCTGCTTCGAGGCGAGGCCGTAGGCGCCGGCCGCCACCACCACGATGAGGTTCATGACCACGAAGGAGCCGACGGAGCGGCCGACCTGCGACGAGAAGATCGGGGCCAGTTCCGCCCTCCCCGGCCCGGCCAGGCGCGCGCCGGCGCCCCACAGGCCGCAGATCGCGCCCGAGGCCCCGACCAGCCAGCTATCGGGGCTGAACAGCATCGCCAGCATCGCTCCGGCCGCTCCGCAGACCAGGAACAGCCCGGCGAACAGCAGGCCGCCAAGGGCGTCGCGCCCGAAGCGCTGGGCAAGGCCCGGCCCCAGCGCGACCAGGGCGGCTGAGTTCATGGCGATGTGGAACCAGCCCGCATGCAGGAAGATGTAGCTGATCGGCGTCCACCACAGCCCCTCGCGGAAGTTGCCGGGGTGGAAGGCGCCGAGGCTGAGCAGTTCGTTCTCGAAATCGAGCGCCTGGCTAGCCAGCTGAACGGCGAACACCGCCCAGATCAGGCCGAGCGCGACCAGCACCGGCCAGGCCTCGAACCAGAGGATCGCGGGGCCCGTGCCGAACAACCTCTCGCGTCGGGGCGCGGGAGCCTCTTCGGGCGGGTTCGGATCCTCCGGCGTCGTCATGCTAGAGCCGCAGGACGGTCGTCTCGACGACCGGCTTGCGTTCCCAGATGCGGAAGGCGGCCTTCTTCACCGCGCGCGAGATGGCGTTCTCGACGGTCTCGTCGATCTCGCGGTCGTCGCCCGACAGGCGCTTGAAGGCCTCTTCGGCCTCTTCCGCCAGGTCGTCCAGCGCTTCGTCGAGGGGGTATTCCTCGTCGCCGGCCAGGCCGAGGCCGCGGACCAGCGGACCCGAGACGATCTTGTTGCGGCCGTCGAGCACGACCGACACGGCCAGAACGCCGTTGAAGGCCGCGTGGCGACGCTCGCGCAGGGCTTCGCCGTTCTCGGGCGTCACGACGCCGCCGTCGACATAGAGCCGGCCCGCCGGCACCTCGTCGATGATCTCCGGGTGGCCAGGCGCCAGGCGCACCATGTCGCCGTTGCGCGGCGAGACGGCGTGCGGGACCTGCAGGTCCTTGGCGAAGGCGGCGTGCTCGAGCAGGTGGCGGCGCTCGCCGTGGGTCGGCACGGCGATCTGCGGCCGGGCCCACTGATACATCTGCTTCAGCTCGTCGCGGCACGGGTGGCCCGAGACGTGGATGCCGGGGGTGTCTCGCTCGGTGTGCAGGCGCACGCCGCGGTCGGCCAGCTTGTTCTGCAGGTTGCGGATCGGGATCTCGTTGCCCGGGATCACGCGCGAGCTGAACACCACGTGGTCGCCCGACGAGAGCTTGACGTGCGGGTGGTTGCCCTCGGCGATGCGGGCCAGCGCCGCCCTCGCCTCGCCCTGGCTGCCGGTGCAGAGATAGAGGATCTCGTTCTCGGGCAGGTGCTTGGCCTGGTCGTCGGTGACGAACGGGTCGAGGCCTTCCAGCAGCCCGACCGAGCGGGCGGCGGCGGCCATGCGGTGCATCGAGCGGCCGGCCAGGCACACCTTGCGGCCGGCGGCCTGGGCCGCCCGGATCACGGTGTCCATCCGCGCCACGTTCGAGGCGAAGCAGGCCACGGCGATCTTGCCGGTCAGGCCGCCGATCAGCTTGTTGAGCTCGACGCGGACGTCGGCTTCGGAGCCGGACTCGCCCTCGACGAAGACGTTGGTGCTGTCGCAGACCATGGCCAGCACGCCCTCGTCGCCGAGACGGCGCAGGGCGTCGACGTCGGTGGCCGCGCCCAGCTGGGGATCGGGATCGATCTTCCAGTCGCCGGTGTGCAGCACCGTGCCCAGCGGGGTCTTGATCGCCAGGCCGTTCGGCTCGGGGATCGAGTGGGTCAGGGTGACCATTTCCAAGTGGAACGGGCCCAGATCGAAGCTGCCGCTCAGCGGCACCTCGTGGATCTCGACCTCGTCCAGCAGGTTGGCGTCGCGCAGCTTCTCGCGCAGCAAGAAGGCGGTGAACGGCGTGGCGTAGACCGGCGCCTTCAGCTGCGGCCACAGCCAGGCGACGGCGCCCAGGTGGTCTTCGTGCGCGTGGGTCAGGACGATGCCGACGATGTCGTCGGCATAGGGGACGATGTACTCGGGGTCGGGCAGGATGATCTCGACGCCCGGCGTGGTCTGGTCGCCGAAGGTCACGCCGAGATCGACCACGATCCACTTGCGATCGTGAGCCGGGCCGTAGCCGTACAGATTGAAGTTCATGCCGATCTCGTTCGACCCGCCCAGGGGCAGGAAGACGAGCTCGTCGTCAGGGTGCTTTTTCATTCGGTCTCTAGTTGGGTATTGCGGCGATGAATTTCGAGGAGACCACGGATGGTCAGATCGGGGTCGAAGTGGTCGATGCAGTCGGTCGCGCCCTCGAACAGGGAGACGACGCCGCCGGTCGCGACCACGGTCATGGGTTCGCCGCGCTCTTCCTTGATGCGCCGGACCAGCCCTTCGATGAGTGAGATGTAGCCCCAGAACACGCCCGACTGCATGGCGGTCACCGTCTCGGTGCCGACCACGCGGTTGCGCGCCGGGCGCTGGATGGCGATGCGCGGCAGCTTGGCGGCCGCTTCGTGCAGGGCCTGCATGGACAGGTTGATGCCGGGCGCGATGATGCCGCCCTCGAAGGCGCCGTCGGCGGCGACCACGTCGAAGGTGGTGGCCGTGCCGCTGTCGATGACGATCAGCGGACCCTTGTAGGCCATGTGCGCGCCCACGGCGTTGACCAGGCGGTCGGCGCCGGCCTCGCTGGGCTTGTCGATGCGGACGTCCACGCCCAGCTTGGCGTTCTCGCCGATCACCAGCGGCTCGACGTTCAGGTAGCGGCGCGACAGGTTGCGCAGGTTGAAGAGCGACTGCGGGACGACGCTGGAGATGATGCAGGCGTCCAGCGCCCGAAAGCCCAGACCCTGCATCGACAGGAGCTGCGACAGCCAGACCACGTATTCGTCGGCCGTGCGGGTGCTCTCGGTGGCGGCGCGCCACTGGGCGATCCACGAGTTGCCGTCGTGGATGGCGAACATGGTGTTGGTGTTGCCCTGCTCGATGGCCAGCAGCATCACGAAGCTCCGAAGAAGACGTCGCCGGCGGTGACCCGGCGCAGTTGGCCGTCGGCCAGCCGCAGGCGCAAGGCCCCGTCGTGGTCGAGGCCCTCGGCGATCCCCTCGATCGTCTCGGTCGAAAGCCGCGCGGTGCAAGCCTCGCCCAGGCCGTGGGCCTTGGCGGTCCAGGCGTCGGCGATGGCCGGGAAGCCCAGGCGGGTCCAGACGTCGAGCCAGCGGGCGAAGGACGCCGCCAGAATCTCGATCGCCTCGACAGGAGTCGGCGGCGGCTCGGCCCGCCAGGTCGGCAGGG